>NZ_MRCT01000298.1 GCF_002208625.1 Methanobrevibacter sp. 87.7 | reverse complement strand
ATCATGAGAACCTTGAAGCTCCTGAAGACCTTCTTCTTTTTTCTGTTTATTTTCTTTTACTTCCACATGATATTTAGCCATTTGAGCTGACTGTTCATCTTCACTTAATTTGTTAACCTGAGCTACAATTTTTCCTGCAATTGGACCAATTTCTTTTGCTCTACTTCTTAAATCCGGTTCCTGACTCATAATTGAACCAATAACTGCCCCCGGATTTGCACTTCCTTTATGCTTAGCAGCAT
>NZ_MRCT01000297.1 GCF_002208625.1 Methanobrevibacter sp. 87.7 | reverse complement strand
AGATGATAGTATGGACTTGAATTCAAAATCAGTAGAAGAAAAAATCAGACAATACCGTGTTTTTAAAAGCTGTTCCCAATCAACCCTTATAGGACTTTGTGAAGTAGCCAACCATCCAATGAGTCAGGCAAGATTATGTGCATTAGCTAGCGGGTTTTCAGGAGGAATCGGCGGCACATTTGATGAAGGAACCTGCGGTGCACTCACAGGAGCATTAATAGCATTGGGATTTTTGGAAGATGATGAAATT
>NZ_MRCT01000296.1 GCF_002208625.1 Methanobrevibacter sp. 87.7 | reverse complement strand
CCTCTGCTCAGTTGAGAGAACTTATTAAATACGCTCCTGACTATATATTGGAAGATTATTTGAAAAAATCAGATGAGATATTAATTCCTGAAGGCAAAACAGATGCTGCTAAAAACATTGCTTCAGACATAATTAAACAAGAAGATCAAAGAAATCCCAGAATAATTGGAAAAGCTAAAGAAGTCTTGAGAAGATGTGAAGGGTTGATGAGGAAGGACATGATAATAACTGTCCAAAAAATCAGTCCAATACAATATAGCTTACCAAG
>NZ_MRCT01000295.1 GCF_002208625.1 Methanobrevibacter sp. 87.7 | reverse complement strand
GAGTTATATGATTATGGAATTGATCTTTCAGAAGAATATGATTATGTTGAAAATCTGATTAAGGTTCATGGTTTGGATGACACTCATATAGGCAAAGGAACACAATTATTTTTGGATGCAGCTGAAGAGCTGGGTTTAAATCCGATTAAAATGCCGAAAGCTATTTATGAAGAAAAATGTATTCAGTGCGGTCAGTGTGCATTTGGATGTCCTGTTGATGCAAAATGGACAGGAAAACACTTTGTTGACATAGCTATTGAAAATGGTGTAGAAT
>NZ_MRCT01000294.1 GCF_002208625.1 Methanobrevibacter sp. 87.7 | reverse complement strand
GTACTCTGTACGCCCACGGCAAGCGGAAAATCACTTACTTACATGATTCCTATTTTCGAAACTATTCTCAATGAACCTGAAGCAACTGCCCTTTATATATCCCCTTTAAATGCGCTTGTAAATGACCAGTTAAAGTCCTTTCTGGAATTTGAAGAGAAACTAAAATCAGGTGCAGGCATAGCCCGTTATACAGGTGCCCTTTCAGAAGCCGAGAAAAGGAAGGTAAGAGAAGGGCAGACCAATGTGGTCTTAACAAACCCCGAAATGATTCACATGA
>NZ_MRCT01000293.1 GCF_002208625.1 Methanobrevibacter sp. 87.7 | reverse complement strand
TATATTATATAAATTTAATAATAATCAATAATTGTTAATGTTTTAGGTGAATTATATGTCTAAAGTAAGTCCTGACGAATTTGATAAAGAAGCAGATGAAATTTTTAAAAGAATTTCTAATAAACGTATGGCTGAAATTAAAAAATTAGAAATGAAATATGATAAAGAATTTAAAAAATATGATAAAATTATAGATAAAGCTTTAGAAGATGAATTAAATACTATGGAAAAAAGGATAAAACAACAAACAAAGCTTTTAGATCTTAAAAATAAAAGAAAATACTTAAATAAAATTAGATTTTTAAATTCTTAATTAATTATAGATATATTTTTCATTCTTAAAATTATAT
>NZ_MRCT01000292.1 GCF_002208625.1 Methanobrevibacter sp. 87.7 | reverse complement strand
GCTCCACCATCTTCAGTATCGATTAAATCAACAATTTCTAATTGGTTTTGGAATCTTTCAACACCTTCCATAGGAATGTTTTCTACAAAAGGAATTGCTCCAGTAGCACCATTAATTTTCTTTTTCTCAGGGTCACAACCGTTTGCATGTAAAGCTTTAAATGCTTGACCAGTAATATGACCTTGTACTTCTGCACCACATAAGATTAAGAATCTGATATTAGGGTTAGAAATAATATTAGCAACTACTTTTTCAACACCAAGATTTTCTGTTTTACATGGTCCTGCAATAGCTGCTCCAGCAGCAGCAGGGATATCTTCGATATGGGAAGCTAAAGTTGCTACAGCAACAGGACTTTCTGGGTCTCCTGCAATGTAATCACCAGTAACAATAGGCCATCCATC
>NZ_MRCT01000291.1 GCF_002208625.1 Methanobrevibacter sp. 87.7 | reverse complement strand
GTTTTTATCTATTTTTAAAATCTTTATTTATAATCATTTTAAATTTTATATATGAATATTTCTTTTTTATTGTCCATACCTTTTTAATGATTTATTCTTTAAAAAATATCTATAAATAGTCTGTTATATTAAATATAATCAAGAATTGGATTTGTGGTTGGTTATTATGGATAATGATAAACTTGCAATAATTATTTCATTTTTTTTACCTGGAATTGGCCATGCTATTAAAGGTAAAAAGGCATTTGGGGTTGGTTCTTGGATTTTTGTAATGTTTTTAACATTTTTCTTATATTATCTTACAGAACCTAATCCTTGGTTTTCTATTGTGTTTTATTTTACTTTAGGGTTTTTTGTAGCATATGGAATATCTGTTTATGGTGTTGAAGAGTGATTTATTATTTTTTATTAAATAATTTTTAATTATGATAATTTAATTTTTTTATTTACTTAGTTAGTAATATCTAATTTCTATTTATTTTTAAAAATTATTTAAAATATTAAATTTAATAATATTTTTTTATTAATTTTGTT
>NZ_MRCT01000290.1 GCF_002208625.1 Methanobrevibacter sp. 87.7 | reverse complement strand
ATGTTCCATCACCAGCAAATCTAGTAACTACAGTGTAAGTTCCTCTTTTATTAATACTTACTTTAACAGTAGCAACACCTTTTGAATTAGTAGTAGCAGTATATGTTTTACCATTTACAGTAACAGATACTTTTTTACTTTGAGCAGGTACAGTGTATCTATGGGTTAAAACATTTTCACCTGTAAGTGTAATAGTTAAAGTTTTAACACTAGCACTTACTTTATATGTTTTTTGAGGAACAGCTAAACTACTTGCTTTTTTATTTATAGTAATTTTAGCAACTTCAAAACTACCAGAGTAATTATCATCACCTAAGAAACATATTGCAAAGGTGTAGATTCCACTCCATGCAAGATTAATTTGAAGACGAGCAACACCATTAGCATTAGTTGTTACATCATAAATAACATCATTGAAACCTATTTTAACAGGTTTATTAGCTAAAACATTACCATTTTCATCTTTAAGAATAGCAGTGAAATATCCACCACGTTCACCATGATAGAAATCAACAGCAGTTTGAGTCATATTACTACAA
>NZ_MRCT01000289.1 GCF_002208625.1 Methanobrevibacter sp. 87.7 | reverse complement strand
CCATAGTTATATATAAATTTTACTAAAAATTAAGAATTTATAAAAATAATAAAAAAAGAAAAAATAGACTAAATAAATAATAAAAAAAACATTAAATGTAATCTACTTTTAAATAAGAATTAAATAGAAATAAAATATAAAAAATTTTTAAATAAAATATCTAAAAATTTAAAATAGGTGCAGTTGTATACTCTAAAAGATTGTCACCATGGAAATTAAAAATCCAACCTTTACCATAACTTTCATTAGTTGGTTTAATTTCATCTTTACATTCTCTTGAAATAAAGTTTAAAGTTAAAACAGAAGTTTTAGTTTCTAATTTGTAAACTTTTGGTTTAATCATAGTAATTTTACTATCTACAAAATCATCTAATTTTGGAATAATTTCATCATCATTTAACTTTTCATGAATATTAAGTTTATTCAATAATTCTCTATATTTATTCATATACTCCCTCCTAATTAAATGATCAAAAATAAATTTTTATTAACTAAATTAAGGTTATTAAAAAATTAATATAAAAAGCTTTTGATTTAATACAAAATGAAAATTAAACAAAAATTAATAAAACAATGAAAAACTTTTAAAAATAATAAAAATATTTAAAAAAACAATGATAAAATTGGAAAAAAT
>NZ_MRCT01000029.1 GCF_002208625.1 Methanobrevibacter sp. 87.7 | reverse complement strand
CTTATATTTTTAATTTATTGCTTTAATATTAAAATTTAAAAATATAATTTTTTTTAAATTTATTTTATTAAATTTTCATACAATATTTTTATAATTTTAGTATTTACTTTTAATTATTTTAATGAAAGTTTTAAAATAATTTAAATTTTTACTAAAACTATTCTAATGTTAATAATTCATCTATATATTAAACTTATTTACTTAAAATTAGTCAGTTTACTTTTTATATGTTGTTTATATCTATTTAGTTTAAAATTAGTTTTTTTTAGAATTAGTTTTTAGATTTTATTTTAAATTAATTTATAAAAAAATAGTAGAAATAGTTAATAATTTAACTATTCTAAAAATATAGCTGGTTTATATGGCATAGCATTTCTTGCTTTGTTTTGTGGATCATATGAATCATCAGTATGAATAATTACTTCATTTCCACATTCTTCTTCAATATATGCTTTACTATCATTTAAGATAGCTGCCTCATCTATTTTTCCAATATATTTTGTTTTAGTCATTTCACGACTAATTTTTTTAGCAGTATTAGCTATTTCTTTTTTATCAGAATAAATATCTGCTTTAATTGCTCTACCCATCATTTGACCAATATCTGGTTTTCCGATTTCGTCTGCAATTTTATATAAATCCCATTTCCATTGTGGAGCAAGGTATATATGGATTTTATTTACATCATTATCTACCATTTTTTTAATCTCATTAATATCTTTAACAAGATTTTGAATAAGTTCTTCAGATTTTTCAATTTCTTCATCTATTAAACTATCATCATATTCTGGCCAAGATGCTTCTGATACAAATCCTTCTCCACCATATTTGTTCCATAATTCTTCACAAGTATGTGGAGTAAATGGGGCTAAAATTTTAATCCAATTTTTAAGTAAAATAGATAATACATATTTAACTTCTTCATCATCATTGTTTATATGTTGTATTCTGTACATGTAATGATCTACATCTTTTTTAAGTAAGAAAAGTGCTTCTTGTGATGCTTTTCTTGTTTGGAATACTTCTAATGCTTCTGTAGAATTTTTAATATGTTGATTTAATTTTGCAATCATCCATTTATTAATATTACTTTTAACTTCTATTTCTGGAATATTAGTTAAGTTAAGGTTTCCTCCATTAACTTGTTCTACTTTAGCTGCAAATTCTCTAAACCATTGAAGTCTTCTTTGGGTTCCTTTAACTTCTTTTTCTCTCCAATCAAAGTCTTGCCATGGTTCAGCTGAAGACATTAAGAATAATCTTACAACATCTGCAGAATATTCGTTTATTGCATCATCAAGTAAAATAACATTTCCTTTTGATGAAGACATTTTATTTCCTTCAAGAAGTCCCATACCAAATACTACTGTTCCTTTTGGCCATTTTTCTTTAGGGAAAATTGCAGTATGTGCAAACATTAAGAAACTTAAGTGATTTCCAACTAAATCTTTTGCAGATAATCTCCAATCTAATGGATACCAGTAATTAAATTCTTTTTGTATTTTATCAACTAATTCTGGTTCTATTTTAATATCATCTGAATCAATGTCTAAAAATACTTTATTAAAGAATGCATCATTTAATAATTCTGGATCCATATTTCTAAGATATTTTGCAATAGTATAATAAGACATATAAATTGTAGAATCTGTAAGTGGTTCAATTAACCATTTTTTATCCCATGGTACTCTAGTTCCAAGACCTACTCTTCTTGAACATGCCCAATCTTGTAACCATCCAAGATAATAATCAAAGTTTGATTTAATTTCTTCAGGAATAACAGTTTCTCCTTCAAGACATTCTTTAGCTTTTTTAGTCCATTCTTCATCAGAATATTTCATGAACCATTGATCATCCATGATTTTAACTACACAACGGTTACCACATCTACATATTACTGGTCTTTCTGCAAAGTCATAGATAATATCTGCAATATTCTCTTCGATAAGATCTTTTTTAACTTCATCTCTTACATATGCAACTTTTTTACCTCCATATTTAGGGAAACGTTCACTAAGATATCCTTTACTATGTTCTGTTTTGTATAATTCTTCAGTTGCATCATGTACTTTAGGATCATCTTGGTTTGTTATTTGAAGTTTTTCTATAATTTCTTTTGCAGGAATATCTCCATATCCTTTAACTGTTACAACATTAATTGGTTCTGTATCTTCAACAACTTTTTCAATATCATATTTTTTAATTAATTCTTTATTTTGTTTTAAGTCTTGAAGTGCAATATAATCTGCTGGTGCATCTGCAGGTTCTGAAAATACTACTCCACTACCATATTCAGAACTTACAAAACTAGCAGGGAATATTGGAAGTTTTTCATGGCTTAATGGATTTTCAACCATTTTTCCAATTAATTCTTCAGGATTTATATCTTTAATTATTTTAAGTTCTTTTTGGTTTGAGATATTGTAGTATGAATCATCTGACATTACCCATTTTTCACCTTTAGATTGTCCTTTTTCTACTTCAACTAATATATAATGAACTTCTGGATTTAACCATAAATTAGTTGCACCAAAAATAGTTTCTGGACGTAAGGTTGCTGTAACAAGTATTATATCATCACATTTGAATTTTAATAAAGTAAGTTCATTTACTCCAACACCTTCACCTTCAAGAAGATCATGGTCTCCTACAGGGTTTTTATCATGAGGACAATATTTAACTGGGTGTTCTCCTTGTTTAATTAATCCTTTTTTATAAAGTGTGTTAGCTTGCCAGGTTACAAATTTTTGATAAGTTGGGTCAATTGTTCTAAATTCTCTTCTCCAATCAATTGAATATCCCATTTTATTCATAACATTATGATATTCTGTACTGAAGTATTTAACAATATTAATTGGATCTGCAAGTTCAGGTAATTTATCTTTAGGTACTTTATGTACATTTTCATATAAATCTAAAGTCCAAGGATCTTTTCTTTGGATTCTATCTGCAATTCCAATAACTGGAGCACCAGTTACATGCCATGCCATAGGAAATAGTACATTATATCCTTCCATTCTTTTAAATCTAGCATATACATCTGGAACTGTATAAGTTCTTCCATGTCCTACATGCATTGCTCCACTTGGATATGGAAATGCTACAGTAATATATAATTTTTCTTTATCATTTGGGTCTGACTCAAATAGCTTTGCATCTTGCCATTTTTTTTGCCATTTTTTTTCAATATTTTCTGACACGCTTTACCACCGTTTTTTATAAATTTATTTTTTGACTTGATTAGTAATTTTTTAGAATTTAATAAGAATTTAATTTATTAGATTAAATCTTGTAAAATTAATTTAATGAATTTAAATTATTTATTGATATTTAGCTAAATATTTTGTCTGATACTATTGGACTTTCAGGAACTTCTACTTTATGTCTACTTCCTAAAATCATGTTTCTTATTCTATTAATTTCATCATTTGAAATATTAGTTAAATCCATGATTTTTTTATTTGTTAAATCTTTATCTACTATTAAATAGAGTATTGAATCTAAAATTTCATAACTTAATCCAATTTCATCTTCATCAGTTTGTCCAGGCCATAATCCTGCTCTTGGAGGTTTTGTAATAATTTCTTCAGGAATTTTCCATTCTCTTGCAAGGGATCTTAATTGGGTTTTATATATGTCTCCAATAGGTTCCATATCACAACCACCATCACCATATTTAGTGAAATAACCTATTAAAAGTTCACTTTTATTTCCTGTTCCTGCTACTATTGAATTTCTAAGATTAGCATAATAATATAATAAACACATTCTTATTCTAGCTTTAAGATTACCATTTGCTGTTTTAACAGTATTTTCATCATAATCTTTAAGTTTAGATGCTTCTTTAAGAAATTCTCTTGTTATTTTATCTATATCAATTTCTTTATATTCAATTTCTAATAAACGAGCCATTAATCTAGCATGATCTGTATCTTCTTGTGGTGTAGTTGAAGAATACATATGTATTCCAAATACATTTTCACAGCCTATTGCTTGAGCAGATAAATATGCAGATACTGTAGAGTCTATTCCTCCACTTAATCCAATAACAATACCATCACAATTTGCTTTTGATACTTTATCTTCTATAAATAAGCAAATTTCTTCTTTAACTTTTTCTTCATCAAGTTCAGGTAATTTATACATAAAAATCACTTTAAACAATTTTTTATTAAAAATTCATTAATGTATTATATATTGTTTTTAATTTATTTATAATTAAGTTTTAAATAAAAATTATATATTTAAAATTAGATAATTTATTTTTAAAGTTTTAATATCATAGTTTTTTATCTTAAATTCTATTATATTTATTTTAAGTATTTATTTTTAGTTTTAATTTTAATAATCTAAATTTTCAGCAATACAAAATTGACATACAGCTTTAGGATTATTTTCATTATTCTTTTTAACTGGACAATAATATTTTCCATTTTTATATACAATTTCTAAATTTCCAGGGAATTTTGTACCAACTTCATGTATTGGTTCATTAAGTATAAATGTTGTATATAATGATATAATTGTATATATTCTTCTAAATTCTTCACTACTTGTACTATCTTCATCTTTTTCTTCAGATTGTCTTTTGAGTATTATAACTGACTTTATATATTCATCTATGTCAAATTTTTCATTTGAATAATCTTCAGGATTCTCATTTTTAATTTTATTGATTTTTACTACAAAACCATGAGCATATGTTTTAAAAAAATCTTCCCTATACTGTTTTTGTATAGTTGATAAACTTTCTTTTAATTCATTAATCATTTTCATTTGGTCATATATTGAAATTTTACGTGATTCATCTTTTAAGATTTCAAGAAGTTTATCTTTAGAATCCTCTCTATTTTTTCCTAATTTTTCAAGTTCTTGGAACATAATTATACCTTTATATTTAATTTTTTTAATTGTAATATTTAAATTTAACAAAGGTTATATATAATAAAAGATAAGTATAATAATAACTTTTAGTTACTAAAATATTTTAATATTTTTTTATAAGAAATATAATTATAAAATTTTTTTATATGAAAAAATTAGATAAAGTTTTTTATCTTATATTATCTATTAATTTAAGGTAAAATTAGGTAAAGTTTTTTATCTTAATATATTAACTATTAATTTAAGGTAAAAGTTTTTATATTAATTTATTATCAATTAAATATTAATTTATTCATGTAACAATATTAACAATGGTGAAAATATGGCATTTAAAGATTTATTTAACTTTAATAAAGATGAAACAACTTTTGTATTTGTAGGTGGAAAAGGAGGAGTTGGAAAAACTTCAGTTTCAGCTTCAACAGCTATTTGGCTTGCAAATCAAGGTAAAAAAACATTAATTGTATCAACTGATCCAGCTCATTCATTATCTGATTCACTTGAAACTTATATTGGACCTTACCCAAAATTCATTCGTGAAAATTTATGGGGTCTTGAAATAGATCCAGATGTTGCAATGGAAGAGAAACAAAGAGAAATTGATGCAAGAAAAGCAGTATCTTCAGATAAAAATACTATGTTTGGTTTAGATATTCTTGCTGATCAAATGGATATGGTTTCTTCAGCACCAGGAGCCGATGAAACAGCTGCATTTGAAGTTTTCTTAAAAATTATAAATGATGAAAGTCATGATTATGATATTGTAGTATTTGATACTGCACCTACTGGACATACTTTAAGATTATTATCTTTTCCTGAATTAATGGAAACATGGGTAGGTCGTATGATGAAAGCTAAAGCTAAACTTGGAGATGCTGCTAATAAAATTAAAAATATACTTCCATTTATGGATGCAGATGATTCAAGAACTACTGAAGAACTTGAAAGAACTAAACGTGAAGTAGAAAAAGCTAAAAAAGTATTATCTAATCCAGATAGAACTACATTTAAAATGGTTGTTATTCCTGAAGAAATGTCAATTTATGAATCAGAAAGAGCTATTGAGACATTAAATAAACATGATATAACTACTGATGGAGTTATTGTAAATCAAGTCATGCCAGATATTGATGATTGTGATTTCTGTCATTCAAGATATGTTTTACAACAAAAACGTTTAGCTTTAATTAATCAAAAATTTAAAGATCAAGAAATTACACAAGTTCCTCTATTTAAAGATGAAGTTAAAGGAATTGATAAATTAACTAAATTTAGTGAAATTCTTTATGAAGGAAGAGAAAATGATGAAGTTCATCATAAAACTATTCAATTATAATTTCACATTTTAAAAACAGCTATTTTATTTATATTATTTTTTTTATTTTATTTTAATTATTTAATTCTCTTTTTTAGTTTATTTATTGTGTTTTTTCTTCATTTGTTTTTTTAATTTCTTTTAATCTTAATATTTAATCTATATAATTTTAGTTAAATTTTTATTTTAACTAATTCTAAAAGATTAATATGGATAGAGAAAAATTAATTAAGTATTGTGTTGTAATTCTATTTTTATTAATCTTATTATTTGGTTCTGTTGCAATTATATTTAATTATACAGCACTTAAACCAGGTATGTTATAAAATTATTCTGTGTAAATAACCATTACACACATATATGTAAATTCAGAGTTACTTATATCTTTAAGAGTGGATTTAACTATTTTTTCATCAGGATAACTTAATCTTTCACATACCATTACTTTTCTTTCAGGATTTACTCCATTATCTATTAAATATTGTGTCATATCTTTAACTTTTCTAGAAGGAAGTGCTATTGTTGGTTTTCCATTATCAATAATTTCTAAAATATCATTAATGTTTTTTCTTCCATGAAATGTCATTATATTTGCTTTATCCCATGAGATTTTGGATTTTCCACTTGCAAGTTGAAGTGAACTTATTCCAGGTATAACCTCTATATTATCTATATTAAAATTTTTCTCTTTAGAAATTTCAAGTATTGGACTTAAAAGACCTGAAAATCCTGGATCACCTGTTGATAAAAGAGCTACATTTTTACCATTTATTGCAATATCTACACTTTCTTCAAGGTTTTTGTGTAAGTTTTTAACATTAAAAATAATTGTTTTATTTATATCATCAAAAAGATTTATTGCTCTTTGGCTTCCAATTACAATATCTGCATTTTGTACTGTTTTTACTGCTTTATAAGTTAAATATTCTTTTGATCCTGGACCAATTCCTATTATATATAATTTTGACATAGTATCATCTTATTTAATATTTTTATTATATAATTAATATTCATATTATTAATATTCATATTTTTCTAAGTTTTTTATTTCTCTTTTAAGAAGTTTGTAAAGATTTTCTGCACCAATAATATCATTTTCTATTTGCCATGTACTTGGATGCATAATAAATGGTTTTGTTTGAGGTCCACCCATACCTCCATGACTACCTACTAACTCTTCAAATGCACATACTTCTTCAGTTTCAGGATTATAAAAACTATTTACAAGTATGTCTGGGCAATGTTTAAATGAATTAGTACGTTTAAGATGATATTCTGCATGTTTTCCATAAACTTTTAATGGATTTTCTCCTTTAACTTCTCCACTATTTAAATAGTATATTCCACCTTCTCCAATTACCATTGGTCCTTTAATAGTTGAATTTACAAGTATAAATCCTATATATTTATTCTTTATAAGTCCTGGAATTAAATTAGGGAAGAATTCTACAATTTCTTCATAATATAATCTTCTAGGCCATTGTGTAAGATAAATTAATGCAAGGTTTCCTGAACCAAGTATAATTACTTCTGAATTTTCAGGTTTTTTAAATTTATAATGTACTGGACTATATTTTTCAATATATTCTAGACTATCATTATACATATTTTCTAAGTATGTTTTTTGCTTATTTAATGGAATAAATACATCTTTTAAATCATTTTTATCATTTGATCCCATTATACTGTATATAGTCATATCTTCTGGAAGTAAACTTCTTACAAATTTTTCAAAACTTACTCCATATCTTTGTTTAAATGTAGCTCCATTACATTGTCCATGATCTGATTGAATTACAATATCATATTTTCTTTCAGAATATTTTATTGAATCGTTAATACGGCTAAATTGTTTATCTATTTTTTTAAGGGCTTTAAATGAATCTTCATCTCTTGTTCCTGAATGATGTGCAATTTCATCATATCCAAGATATGTTGCATAAATTGTATCTAATTTTCCAACCATTATATCTAAGATAATACTTTGTGTATTCACTTCTCTTAAGAAAACATTAGTTCCTGCACGTGTAAGAGTATAAATTGGGCCTCTTCTTATTCTAGGTCTAATATTTTTAATATAATGTTTAATTTGTGAATATATTTCTAAAACAAGTTCTTCTATAAAAAGAATACATATACGTGCAAAACTATTTGGATTTGCAAATACAGAAACCCATGCTTTATTATACATTTTTTGTAAGTTTAATGCTTTAGATAATGTGAATATTACATTATCAGTATCTCCAGAAAATAAATTACAACGACTACCTCCATTTTTACTTAATAGTCCATCACCATTTGATATTCTTTTTTCTAAACAGTTAATATCACTAAAACTTCCACAAGTCATAATTTTATTATTGTTTTCTTTTTCAACCCATCTATATGCAACAATATCTTTATTATTTCCATGAAGTATTCCTGCTTGACTTGCTCCAGTTTGACTAGAAAGATCTGTTTCCCATTCTGTAATATGATGACTACCTATTTCAATCCAGGATTTAAGTGTTGGCATATAATTTTTATCTATAGCTTCTTTTAAAATTTCACAAGATAGTCCATCAATTTCTAGAATAATCATCCCTTTTGATTTTTTTACAGGATTTTTCCTTCTAAGTTTTATTGCATCTCTTGTAACTGCACGGTAATATGAACTATTATCATCAATTGTAACTATTCCAGAAATTAATGTGTTTACTCCTGCCATACATAATGGTGTTAAAAAAATAGCAGGTCCATCTATTGTAAATCCTGGAACAAAAAAATTAAGTATCCAAAAGAATAATCCATTAAAAATAAGAGATGCTGCTCCAAATGTATAAATGAAAAATGGCATAAATACTCTTGTAATAATTGGCCAAAGTATTGCATTTGCTATACCAACAATAGTTACTACGATTATTGCAGTAGTAATACTATCTACAGTTAATCCTAATTTAAATGGAGCAATAATTAAAAAACCAATAATATTTCCTATCCAAACAACCATTGTACGTATAAAAAGGTTTTTATATGAAAAATTTTCAATTTCTGGTTGATAATCTTCAGGCATTCTAGTAAGTGTTCTTTTTAATTTTTCAGTATCTGGTTTTTCATTTTTTCTCATACACTCACCATTATTATAAAAATTATATTTTTTGAAAAATTTTTCATATTTCTTATTTTTTTATTGTATTTTTTGGTTTTTTGTGTTTTTTGGTTTTTTTAGTATGTTTTTGTTTATATTAATTTTTCAGGTTTCTTATTGTGTTTTTTAGGTTTTTTTGGTTTATATTTTGTTTTATTTTTTTTATTTTAGTATTTTATTTTAATCTTTATCATTTTTAGATTTATTTTCATTTATTGACATTTTTTCTTTTAATTCTTTAGTTTTTTCTTCAATAAAATTTTCAATATCATCAATATTTAAAAATTTATTTAATTCTTTTCTAGTTGGGAATGGTTTCATTTGATTTGAATGTTTTACAATAATCTTTTTATGTGGCTTATTATGTTTTTCTTTTTTAAGAATTTCTGGACTTTTAAGTTTAAATATTGTAATTTCTGGTGCACAGTTTATTCTAAGCCAAAATATATTTGTTCCAAGACCTTTACTTGTATATTGGATCATATCTCCTACTTGATATTCTCCTACAGGATATTTATGAGAACAAGATCCTCTAAGTATTGTTGTATTAAGACCAGGAATTATAAATTGTCCACCATGAGAATGTCCTGATATTTGTAAAGCAAATCTTCCAGTTAATGCAGAAATATCTGCAAAATCAGGTTCATGTGCTAACATTATTGCAGGTCCTTCATTAGGTAGTTTTTCCATTACTGTATTAATATCTTCTTTTTGAAGCATCATACTATCTACACCTGCAATATTTAATTGTGCAGTTTTATTGTTTCTTTTTCTTTTAATTGTATAAACATCATTACTTATATCAATTATTCCAGAATTTTTTAGAATTTCACGTATTCTATCTGCACCATTCCAATGGTCATGGTTTCCAAGTACTGCAAGTGAAACATCTTTAGGTTTTAACATGGAAAGACATCTTTGAAGATCATCTGCTACATCTTCTAATATATATGAT
This sequence comes from Methanobrevibacter sp. 87.7, assembly GCF_002208625.1. Lineage (GTDB taxonomy): Archaea > Methanobacteriota > Methanobacteria > Methanobacteriales > Methanobacteriaceae > Methanarmilla. The sequence continues at coordinate 4,621 of NZ_MRCT01000029.1, read as the reverse complement.
ACATAATCTCCAGTTAAAGCAATCATATCTGGTTTTTGTTTATTTACTATATTTATTACACCTTCTAAATATTCTGCTGTTAACCATTGACCAAGATGGAGATCTGATAAATTTACAATTTTATAATCATGAAACATTGGATCAAGATCTTTAATTTCTACATTAACTTCTACAATATCATAAATACTTTCATCAAATTCCATAGGTATTATTTTTTCACGTGTTATAGTCATGGCTTTTTGAATTATTTGTCTTGCAGCTAATCCAGTAGGTTTATCTTCTTCCATTTTATCACTTTAAATGTTTATTTTAAGTTTTATAATTTTTGCTATTTTTATTTGGGTTTTTGTTGTTTTTTTAGTTTATTTCTGTTTTTTCAGCTGTTTATTGTTGTTTTTTTAGTTTATTTCTATTTTTTTATTTAAATTTTCACTAGTTTTTTAATTATTAAGTCATTACTGCTTTTTTATTTATTATTTCTATTTTATTTATGATTTAATGGTTTTTTAATTTTTAGCAGTTATTGAAATTAATTTTTATTTAAGAATTTTAACTATTTTCTATTTTATTAAATTTTTATTTTTAGAAAATATTCTTCTTAAAGAATTATTAATTATTATATTCGTTTTTATACAATTAATTACTATCTAGTTATAATATATAATAATATTTATAAATCTAAAAAATATATTATAATAAGTAGAGTTTTATTTTATATGTATGGAAAAATTAGTATAAATTCTGTATATAAAAATTCAAAAACTAATTTTATATTTATTTTTTACTAAAAAATATTTTCAGATTATAAAAATTTTTTTTATTTATTTTATATTTAGTGATATTATGCTACAAATTGCTGTTACAGGAAAACCAAATGTAGGAAAATCATCATTCTTTAATTCAGCTACAGCATCTAAAGTTGAAATGGCAAATTATCCTTTTACAACTATTGATGCAAACATAGCTATTGGTCATGTTATTGGAACATGTCCTTGTAAAGAACTTGGTGTAACATGTAATCCTAGAAATTCAGATTGTAAAGATGGAAAAAGAATTATACCTGTAGAACTTATTGATGTTGCAGGTTTAGTACCTGGAGCACATGAAGGTAAAGGTTTAGGAAACAAATTTTTAGATGATTTAATGCAAGCAAAAGTATTAATTCATGTAATTGATGCTTCTGGTTCTACAGATGCTGAAGGAAATCCAGTTGATCCTGGTTCTCATGACCCATTAGATGATATTGATTTTATGGAAAATGAAATTGTAATGTGGTTATATGGAATTTTAAATAGAAATTGGGTAAGACTTACACGTAAAATTGGTGCTGAACATTTAGATGTTGCACATGTAATTTTTGACCAATTATCTGGTACTGGTGTTACAATTGAAGATGTAATTGAAGCAAAAAGGAAAATGGATCCTGATTACACTAATTGGGAAGAAAAAGATTTAATTGAACTTTCACGTAATATTTTACATCTTGCAAAACCTATGATAATTATTGCAAATAAAGCAGATTTACCTACTGCAGGTGAAAATATTAAAAGACTTCAAGAAAAATATCCTCACGTAATTCCAACAAGTGCTGAATCAGAACTTGCTCTTGTTAGAGCTGCAGAATCTGGTCTTATAAAATATATTTCTGGAGATTCTTCCTTTGAAATTCTTGAAGAAGATAAACTTTCTAAAAAACAAAAATTAGCACTTGATTATATTCAAACTAATATTTTAGATGTTTATGGAAGTACAGGTATTCAAAAAGCATTAAATACTGCAGTATTTGATTTACTTGATATGATTGTTGTTTATCCTGTTCAAGATGAACATAAATATTCTGATCAAAAAGGTAATGTTTTACCTGATGCAATACTTGTTAAAAGAGGTGCAACTCCTCAAGAACTTGCATATGTTATTCACACAGATATTGGTGATAAATTTTTATATGCAATTGATGCAAGGAAAAATATGAGAATTGCTAGTGATTATGAACTTGTTGATGGAGATATTATAAGTATTGTAACTACTTAAATCTCTATTTTTTATTTTAACTTTTTTTATTGAATTTATTATATTTTTTATTTTTTTAGTGGTTTTAGTAATTTTATAGGGGTTTTCTTATTTTTAATGATGTTTTAAAATTAGTGGTTTTAGTAATTTTATAGGGGTTTTCTTATTTTTAATGATGTTTTAAAATTAGTAATTTTTTATAGATATTTCTAATTTTTAAAAACAGTTTTAATTAAATTTTAAATAATTTATTTACACTTGAAATATACCTCTTAAAATTAAGTTTTATTAAAATTTATAAGATAAGTATAAACAATATATAAATTATTAAATTTTATTTATAAATTAATTAAAAGGTGAAAGAATGCATCCACGTCCAAGTCCTATAGCTGCTTCATTATATACATTAAGAGATTTAAATGTTGATGTTATTGTTATGCATGGTCCTAAAGGATGTTGTTTTAGAACAAGTAGACTTCTAGAAAGTGACGGAGTACGTGTTTTAACAACAGGTATGAGTGAAAATGATTTTATTTTAGGAGCTGGTGAAAAACTAGAAGAAACATTAATTAAAGCATATGATATGTTCCATCCTAAACTTATGGGAGTAGTTGGAACATGTGCTAGTATGATTATTGGTGAAGATTTAAAAGAAGCAATTGAAAATGTTAATTTAGATTGTACTATAATTCCTGTTGAAGTTCATGCAGGTTTAGGTGAAGGAGATAATACTGAAGGAGCTATTTTAGTTCTAGAACGTGCTGTTGAATATGGTGTAATACCTAAAGAAGAGGCAGATAGACAGATTAAAATGTTAAGACTTGCTACAGAAGTTGAAAAAACAAGAGGTATGGCACAAGGTAAATATATTAAACCTAATTTTGGAGATAATAAAGAAAAAATTGCAAATATAATTGTTGATGCTATTAAAAATAATAAAAAAGTAGCTTTTGTATTAAATGCTAAAAAAGAAACATCTTACTTATTTGCAGATATTTTAAACTTTGATTATACTAAAATTAATACAAATAATAAACCTATATTTATTGGAAATCTAGATGAAAATATTGGTCTTCCAAGAATACGTTCTCATGCAAAAAATGTTAAATCTGATTTAAAAGAACAATCAAATATTGATTTTGATTATATTACTGGAGGACTTGATGAATATCCTGTTACTGGAGATATTGCAGAAGAATACCTTAAAAATAAAGATATTGATTTATTAGTTGTAGTAGGTGTTCCACATGCACTTAAAATTGAAGATTTAGATGTAGAATCTATTGCAGTTACTGATGGTCCAAGACTTGTTGAAGCTTTACGTGATGATGGTTATAATCATGTTGTTGCAGAACTTGATGCACATTCTAAAACTCTTGGTGTAGATACTATTGTTGATTCTGATTTTGGTATGATGATTCGTTCAGTGATTAATTGGAATACTGAATAATTTCCTATTTTATTAGTTATTGTTGGATTTTAAGTAGTTTAGTTTAATAGTTAATTTAGTGATTGGTTAAAGTATAGTATTTTTTAGTATATTTTAAATAATTATTATTTAATCAGTCTCTTTTTTTATTTTTTTATTTTATGAATTTTTGTCTTTATTTAAGATTTGTGCTTATTTTTTTGAATTCTTTTTTTAAATAATTTAAGAATTAAATATTACTATAAATAAATATTATTATAACTATATTTTTTAGTTGGAGTTTTAAGAAGATAATTTAATTAAATATATTTTTTAGTTTAGAATTTTTTTAAAAGATTCTAATTTTAATAAATTTTTTTTGTTGGAAGATAATATGATTACTATTATTGATTATAAAAGTGGGAATATTAGAAGTATTTCTAATGGTTTTAAAAAGATAGGGGTAGATGTAGAACTTACTGATGATCCTGAAAAGTTAGCTGATGCAGATTACCTTGTTTTACCTGGGGTAGGTTCATTTGGTGCATCAATGGAAAATCTGGAACCATTTAAAGATATTATATATGAACATATTAATGATGATAAACCTTTTTTAGGTATTTGTTTAGGTCTTCAAGTATTACTTTCTAGTAGTGATGAAACATCTAATGTTAAAGGTTTAGATATTTTTAAAGGACATGTTAAAAGATTACCTAAAGGTCTTAAAATACCACATATGGGATGGAATAAATTAAATTTAGTTAGACCATGTCCAATACTTGAAGGTATGGATGGTAAATATTTTTATTTTGTACATTCTTATTATGCTAATCCAGATAATGAAGAAAATATTGTTGCAACTTGTGAATATGGTTTTGATGTACCTGCAGCATTATATGAAAATAATGTTTATGCTACTCAATTTCACCCAGAAAAAAGTGGAAAAATAGGTCTTAAAATACTTAAAAACTTTGTAAACTTAAAAGATTAAGATTAATTCTTATTTAAGCTATCAGTTTTTAAATTTCTAAATTTAAATATTAGTATTAATCTATTTTAAGTATTAAAAGATTTAAGATTATATTTTAAAAAATTAGTTTTATATTTAAGGTATTAGTAATTAATAAAATATTTAGGAAAAAATAATTTATTTTTTATTTTAATTATTATCAGTTTATTTAGCTATTTTTTAATATATTATTT
>NZ_MRCT01000288.1 GCF_002208625.1 Methanobrevibacter sp. 87.7 | reverse complement strand
AAATAAAAATTTATTAAATGAAGATATTTTATATAATAAAAGTATATAATAACTTAAAATTAAAAAATAAAAGTTAAAATAGCTAATAATTCTTATTATAAAAAAATAAGTTAGAAAAAACTCTAGAAAACATAAAAAACAAGTAAAACAACTAGAAAAAAGCAATTAAAAACATAATAAATAAATAAAAAAATCTAATTATTATGTTGTCTTGGAATAACATCTATTTTTGGAGGATTTTTATAGAATTGGTGAGTATTATAACCCATTAAATACTCATTTTTAGTACTGATGTAATTCCTTTTAGATTTTACATGGTGAGACACAGGAGAAGAGGGATGCTGATGTTCATCATAAATTTCATTAAGAATTGCTTTAAAAGTGTATTTATCTATATTATATAATCTATGGAACTTTCTAAACAAAGATGATTTAGCTTGATTTTTATTTAAAAATGCAGATTTAATCTCATTATATTGATCCATAGTAATTATACTAATAGTTCCTGGTCCTATTTTATATCGTTTTTTATCAACCATTTTCCCAACCTTCGTTTTTTTATTAAGAATTATAAAATTAAATTAAAGAAAATATTTTCTAATAACTTATTATAAGATTAAATTAAAAATACTTTAAATGTATCGTTCAGAAAAAAATATTTTTTAATAATTCACTGTATATAATTTTTAATTTTTTAATATATAAAAGTATAGTTA
>NZ_MRCT01000287.1 GCF_002208625.1 Methanobrevibacter sp. 87.7 | reverse complement strand
AAAGAGAAAAAATAAACTAAAAAATAAATTAAAACTAAAATAAAGAAAAATTAAACAATAAGAAAAATAATAAAAAAGTAATCAATTAAAACCATTAAAAATAAAAATAAGATAAAGTTTAAAATAAAACTAATTTTTAAACTCATCAAGAGAATCTTTTATTGCATCTTTAACAAGACTTACACATTTTTCTCCTTCTTCATCAAGTCTTGCAACATCATTAGGACGATAAGGACTATCTTTTAAAACATCATCAATATCAATAGATTTAATTACATTAGCACCTTTATCTTCTAAAATTTTATTTACACAATGACCTTCACAACCATTAATTGCAATAACATCAAAATCATTTAAAAATTTAAGAAAATCTTCATTATCTGCAGCAATTGAACCCATACAAAGTGAAACAACCTCATCAAAATCAACTGCCATATCAGATACTGCAGCACGTGCAACTAAACCATTAGGACTCATTCCAGAACATCCTGCAATTGCTATTTTCCTATCATTTTCCATTTTATCTACCTAAAAAATTTAATCATATACAATTATTATAATTTATAGTGTTTATACTACTTATAAGTTTATAAATTAAGATTAAAATAGAAATGTTAATAATTAAAACTTAAATAAAAAATAGAATTAATATCCATTTTTAAATTAAAAATAATATTTAAAAAAAGTTAGAATAAAAAGGATAATTAACCCTAAAAAACTACCCTTTAAGTGATTAAAAACTAAGGTATGAACCCTTGTTTATAATATTTACATTAATGATATATAAACTTTACTTTAAATTTTTTTAATTTTAATTGAATAAAATAAAAATTAAAATAATATAAAT
>NZ_MRCT01000286.1 GCF_002208625.1 Methanobrevibacter sp. 87.7 | reverse complement strand
ATTTTATTTTCTTTGATTTTTTTGTTTTTTTAAATTTATTAATTGTGTTTTTTGTTTTTTTCTTGTTTTTTGGATTATATCTTTTTTAATAAAATTTATTATAAAGTTTAAATTTAAATATTTAAATATATAAATTAATTAATAATAAATATAATTATTTAATTATTTGGTGATATTATGGTAGATTTTGAAACAGTAGTTAAAACAAGACGTAGTATAAGAAAATATCAAGATAAAGAAGTAGAAGATGAAAAAATAGATAAAATTTTGCATGCTGCAATGCAAGCACCAGGTAGTAGATTAGGTGCTGAACCTTGGGAATTTTTAGTTATTAAAAATAAAGATACACTTAAAAAAATTGGTGAAATAAAACCTAGAGTAAGTGATGCACCAGTTGCAATTATCCTTCTTGCAAATATGGAAAAATCATTTTATAAACAAGTATGGCAACAAGATATGAGTGCAGCTGCAGAAAATATGTTACTTGAAGCTGTAAATTTAGGTCTTGGTGCTTTATGGAATGGAGTAGCACCTATTGATGATAGAATGCAAAAAATAGCAGATATAATTGGTGTAGATAATGAAAATATTAAGCCATTTTGTATTATTACTTTAGGTTATCCTGGAGAAGGCTTTGAAAATAAGTTTATGGATAAATATGATGAAAGTAAAATTCATTATGAAACATATTAATTTAATGTTTTAAATTAATTTTTTATGATTGAATTTTTTTATTTTTTATTTTTTTACTTATTTTTTTGTGCTTTTTTCTTTTTTCTATTTTTATTTATTTTTTTGTGGTTTTTTTTTTTACTTATTTTGTTTTTTTAATCTGTTTAAGTTAAGTTATTT
>NZ_MRCT01000285.1 GCF_002208625.1 Methanobrevibacter sp. 87.7 | reverse complement strand
AATAATAAGAATACTTAAATTAAAAATGGATAGAAAATATAAGTTAAATTTAGAATAAATTAAATATTATTTATTTAAATTATAAAAAAACAATTTAGAAAGTGCATTATATAAATCATCAGCACTATAAATATCTGTATTAAGTAACCAAAATTGACTAAGTCTAGCAAATCCACCTATATAAAATTCTGCTAAAAAATCAATAGGAATATCTGGATTAATATTTCCTTTTAGCTTTTCTTCATATAATCTTTCTTTTAAATCAGAACAAACTTTATTAAATAGAATATTTAAGGTAAATTCATCTTTATTTTTATGAATTACTGAAATGTATAAATTCTTATTTTCATTTAAATAAACAACAAAGACTTTTATAAAATTTTTAAGGTATTGAGAAAAATCATCAGAAGAATTATTAATAACTTGTTTAGTAAGTTTATTAGATAATGAAGTAATAGTATATTCTAATAATTCATATTTATCATTAAAATGATAATAAAAAGTACTTCTTGGAATATTTGACTCATTACAAATATCTATAACTTTAATTTTCTCAAATGGTTTTTCAATAAGCAAATCACGTAAACTATTTGCTAAAATTAAATTAATATCTGTTTTTCCACTATTATTAACCATACTTAAATCCCCACAATAATTTCATATATAAATACAAATTTATAAAATATAATTATTAATTGTGAATACATAATATATAATTCTATTGTTTTTTATAATATATAATTAAAAAAATAGAATAAAATTTAAATAAGAATATAAAATTAATAAAAAAATGAACAAATAACAATATAAATATTGAAAAACTAATTTTTAAAATTTAATTAAATTAAGAATTGTAATTAAC
>NZ_MRCT01000284.1 GCF_002208625.1 Methanobrevibacter sp. 87.7 | reverse complement strand
GTATTTTTATTCTTTTTTAGTATGTTTTTTATTTTGTTCTTGTTTTTTTATTTATTTAATGTTGATTTTATTTTTTATTAAGTATTATTGATTTATTCTTTCTTTTTTAAATTCTTGATTTTTAAGGAATTTTTATTTTTTTTAATTTAATATACTTTTGTTTTCTCTTTTTCTTTCTTTTTTAAATTATATTCAATATAACATAACATTTATAAATATAGAAATATTATATAAGAGTATATGACATTAATTAAATTTAACTATTTTATTTTTTAATAAATTAGTTTATAATTTATATAATGGTTATATAATATTAAATTAGTTCATAGATTTATTAAATATTTAAAATTTTATAGTAGTTCTTTAATAATAAGGACGTGTTTATATTATATTAATTTTGAATATTTTTTGGTTTAATATATTAAAGGTTATATTAAATCATTGGGTATAATTTTTAAATAATCTATTTGGATTATTTTTAAATAAATTATTATTTATAAAGTATTTAAAAATTGTTTAATAATACAAATAGTTGATATAATTAAGAAATAGTTATATTAAATATCATTACATAATTAATGGAGAGATTTCATTAATATTTAAGAACATTAGGAGTGTTTTTTTTGTATAAAGACGAAATGATACAGATGCACCAATTCTTAGTTTATGTTTTAAAATATTTAGCTGAAAATGATGAAATTAAAAACGATTGCAGTGAGTATATTGCATTAAACATCAGTCCACATCATATTCATAGGACTAAAGCAGAACATAAACATGCAATTTTTGTATTAGCAAATACAATTTCTAAAATTATATTAAATAAGGATGAAAACTCCATCCCACCAAATGTTACTAATGGTTTACAAGAATTAATCAAAAGATCTGAAAATGATTTAGCTAAAGCTGAATCTAAATAGTTTGGTTATTTAATATTTTTTTAT
>NZ_MRCT01000283.1 GCF_002208625.1 Methanobrevibacter sp. 87.7 | reverse complement strand
TTTTAAAAATTAGTTTTATTTATATTTTTTAAGAGTTTATTTATAAAAAAAGTTTGTTTTATTAAAAAAAGTGTAGTTTAGATAAAGTATAAGTAGATAGAATTATCTTCCATCTACTAAGACTTTTAATTTTCCATTTTCAATATTTATGATTAAACCATGAATTGGTACTTCATTACTAATAAGTGGATGATTTTTTATTGTTTCAACAGTTTTTACAACATTTGATTCTTCATCATCTATTGCACCAATCCATTCTTTTAAATTAATTTTATCTATTTCTTCTTCAGGAATTCCTTTTTCAATCATTTTATTTCTTATTTTTTCTTCATCTGCATGTGCCATACCACAATCTGTATGTCCTATGACCATTACTTCTTCTGCTCCTAAAGAATATATTGCTGCTGCAATTGATCTTATTGCATCTTCTCCAACAATTGTGTTTCCTGCATTTTTAATAATATTTGCATCTCCTCTTCCAATACCTAATGCAGGTTCTAAGAAACCAACTAATCTTGTATCCATACAGGTTAAGATTGCTAATTTCTTTTTAGGAAGATGTCCTAATTTTTCTCCTTCAAATTCTTCTGTAAATTTTTCATTTGCCTTTAATACATCATCTATAATCATTTTACCACATCTATTATTCAATTTAAAGAACTTTTTATTATATATATTTTAATGATATTTATATTTATATCTTTTATTTTCAGATTTAATTCATATTTACTATATATTTTTCATAAATATTTTATATAATGTATAAAAATTATTCTATTTTCATTGTTTAAAGTTTTTATTTATATAGATGATAATTAAAGAATTTATACCTCTAATTTTAATATTTTAGAATTAAAATTAAATTTTTATTTAAAATAAGTTTTTATTTAAATTTAATAAGATTATTATTTTTTATTCAAAATCAGATTTGTTCTTATTTTTTATTAAAAAATGTATATAAT
>NZ_MRCT01000282.1 GCF_002208625.1 Methanobrevibacter sp. 87.7 | reverse complement strand
CTTAAAAAACTAATAAAAATAAAAAATTTATTCAAAATAATAATAAAATTATAATTTATTATATAAAATTTAATATTAAATATAGATAAAATTATAACTTAATCAAAATTTAGTAATAATACCCTTTTCATATATACCAACAACATCTAAAACATTACGTTTTAAACAAAAGGATACATCCTGAGAATAACATACATTTTTAAGTCTTTTAGCAGAAAATCCTCTTGAAATAGCTTCATTTGATTTAATTAAATCCCTAGAACCAAGAATAGCTACTTCTGCAAATTCAGAAAAATTAATATCAATATCTTCTTTTTCAGCAAAGTATTTTAACCAATATAATATTTCTCCACCTGCAAGATAATCTTCAATTGTAAATTCTCCAAGCCAACCTGCCATAACAATATCAATATGTGATTTAGAAAGTTCAAGTGCAACTTTTGCACAAGCTTTAGCATTAAGAAAACATCCAATTAAAACATGCTTACTATTCATATTCTCAAGTACTCTAGTACCATTACTACTAGTTAAAATTAAATTTTTCTTATTAGACTTATAATCAAGTATTCCACTAGGTGAATTACCAATATCAAAACCTTCAATCATCTTACCTTTTCTTTCACCTGCAAGAACACCATCATATTTTTTAGATTTTTCAATAGCGTCATCAGGAGAAAATGCAGGAATAACTTTATCATAATTATTTAATGCAACTGTAATTGTAGTACTAGCACGTAGTGCATCAATCATTATTGAAACATCATTAGATATAGTATTTTCAAAACTTATTGTAGCTTTCATAATCATAACCTAATATAATATATAATATACTAAAATTTAATAGAACTAATATATAATATTTTAAATTTAAAATTTAAATCCAAATTAATAAATAGAAAATCCTAAACTTAAATATCAAAAATAAATTATTAAAGTATATTCATTAGATACTAAAAATAAAAA
>NZ_MRCT01000281.1 GCF_002208625.1 Methanobrevibacter sp. 87.7 | reverse complement strand
AAATATAGTAGAAAAAAATAAAAAATATATAATTAAAAAAGGTTTTAATTAAACAAGTAAATAAAAATATTAAATCCAAATTATTTAATAAAACAGAAATATAACTAAAATTTAAAATAAGTAAAAAATAAATTTTAAAATTTTTATATATGTTTAAATAAAACTATTTTAAAGCTTTACGTAAGAATTTTTGTGTATGAGGACAACTATAAATACATTTACCACAAATAGTTAATTCCTTATTTAAGTTTTTAAAAGAAATTTCTTTAGCAGCTTTTAAACATTTTTCATAATCAAAGAAATCTTCTCTTTTAAGACTAGTATTCCATTTAAGTCCTGAAACTGCACCACCAGGACAATTATTCATACATTCAAAACATCTATCACCACATAAAGATCTTGTAATTGGTTTTCCATAATCAAGTACTGCATCTGTAAGAACAGATGATAAACGTAATGCAGAACCATAATTCTTATTTACAAACATTGCACACCTACCAATTCAACCTAAACCTGCTTTTGTAGCAATAGTTTTATAAGGAATTGTATTGTTACAATCATCATCATAAACTATGTTAAGTCCAGTTCTAGAAACTGTTTGAGCATATGCATTATATCCTAAATCTTTTAAATAATTCCCAACATCAACTGCAATAAAATCTAATTTTTCATTAAGAACATTATAATTATTTAAATATTCCTCAGTTGGACCATTAGCTAAATTACTTACAACTTTAGGATCTAAATTAATAAAAAAAGAAATACCCGATTTAACTTTAAAATTTAAATTTTCACCATTTACATTATTTATATTCATATTTTCTAAATTAGCAAAACCTACTTCTTTTGCTCCTTTTGCTAAAATAAATTTTTTTAAATCATTTGATAAAGACATAATATTACCTAAGCTTAATAATTACTATAAATATTTAATTTGATAATTAATAAAATTAATCCTAAGTTTAATTGAAATTTATTTAAAATATAT
>NZ_MRCT01000280.1 GCF_002208625.1 Methanobrevibacter sp. 87.7 | reverse complement strand
TTATTATACTCATTAAAAAATTTTAACAAAAAAAATAAATTTAATGAATATACCCATTAAAAAATTCTATACCAAAAAGTAAACAAAATTTAAGGAATATATTCATTAAAAAATCCATAAAAATATAAAAACTAAATTAATGTCTATACACATGTTTAAAGTTTTCATCATATAATTTAGATGGATTAAAATCATCAGTATCTAAAGCATCACCAACAATAATCATAGAAGTTTTAGTGAAATTAGCATCATGAACTTTATCTACAATATCACCAAGAGTACCTCTAAGAATTTCTTGATCAGGCCATGTTGCTTTTTTAACAACTGCAATAGGAGTATCCTCTTCATAACCAACAAGAAGTTCATCAACAACCTTATCAATCATAGAAACACCTAAAAATATACACATTGTTGCATGATGTTTTGATAAACTTGCAAGACTTTCACCTTTAGGTTTTGGTGTTCTTCCTTCTGGACGAGTAATAATAACTGTTTGAGAAACTTCAGGGAGAGTTAATTCAGTTTCAAGTGCAGCAGCAGAACCAAAAACAGAACTTACACCTGGAATTATTTCATATTTAATATCTAATTTTTTAAGTTCTCTAATCTGTTCAGCAATAGCACCATATATAGATGGATCTCCAGTATGTACTCTAGCAACTAATTTACCTTCAGAACATGCTTTTTTAATAACATCTGTAGTTTCATTTAAATCCATTGATGCACTGTTATAAATTTCTGCATCATTTTCATTGTATTCTAAGATTTTCGGATTAACAAGAGAACCTGCATATATAATAACATCTGATTTTTGTATAATTTTATATCCCTTAATTGTTAAAAGTTCTACATCACCAGGACCTGCACCAATAAAAACAACTTTACCTTCCATAAATATCACAATTTAAAAAATTTATTCAATTTAATGAATGATTCTTTCAATAATTATAAAACTAAAATTTTATTAAAATACTCTTAAATTTTAAAATAATAGAACTAGTATTAAAA
>NZ_MRCT01000279.1 GCF_002208625.1 Methanobrevibacter sp. 87.7 | reverse complement strand
GTCTAAATTAAAACCTGAAAAATAAAAACTAATTATTGAAAAAATAACTACAAAAAAATAGAATATAAAAAAATAAGTATAAAATAAGAATAAAAAAATAGAATATAAAAAAATAACTAGAAAAAATAAAAATAAAAAAAAATAGAAGTTTAATATAAAAATTAAATCATATTTGGAACCCTTAATGAAGCTGGAAGTGGTTTAATTTTAGCAGGAGTACCTATTGCTAAATAATAAGGTGGTACACTTCTTGTAACAACTGCTCCAGCAGCAACAATAGCACCTTCACCAATTTCTAAGTTTGATAAAAATGTAGAGTTACCACCAACAGAAGCACCTCTTCTAATTTGAGGTCCTTTAAGTTCATAATCAACTCTAACAGGATACCTATCATTAGTAAAACAAGTACATGGCCCTATAAATACATTATCTTCTATTATACTATTAGATGGTATATAAACATTAGATTGAATACTAATATTATTTCCTAATACACAATTACCTTCAATAACTGTATTAGTACCTATAAGTACATCGTCACCAATTGTTGTGTTTTCTCTAATTAAAACATTATGTCCTGTTCTAAAATCATCACCAATAACAACATCGTTGTAAATAACAGAATTAGATCTAATAAGAGCATTTTTACCTATTATAGGCTCTTTTGAAAATCGTTTATAATTTACACCGATTTTTATATTATCATCAATGAAATTAGGGTTGAAACGATCTATTTTTTTATCTTCATCATCACCTAATATTCCTAAGAATTTTGCCATTTTAATCGACCAATTTTATAATAAAAATTTTTATAAATCATTCTCTTTTTATTTTTTAAAGTACAATATACTTGATAATATTTATATCTTTACATTATATATAAAGTTAAGTTTTTTTATAAAATTTTTTCTAAAAAAAATAAAAATTATGAAAAAGATTATACAAAATAACTATAAAATTAAAAAAAATTGAATAATCTAAAAATAAAGAAAATGTTTAAATTAAGTTTAAAATATTTAAAATTGCTTGATTTAATTA
>NZ_MRCT01000028.1 GCF_002208625.1 Methanobrevibacter sp. 87.7 | reverse complement strand
AAATTAATCTATGAAAATTTTTAAAAAAGAAAAAATAAATTAAAAGCAATAAAAAACAATTATTAAGCTAAAAACTTAAAAAAGAAAAACAAATTAAAAGCTAAATAATTAAAAATAATTTGAAATTTAAATAAAATTTTAATCTATGAAATTAAGATTAAAAAAATTAATAAAAGACAATAATGCTTCGATTATAAGTGTATTTACTTTAATAATGATTTTATCACTAATTATAATATTTATAATATTTTTAACAAGTACAATATCTATAAACAATCAAGAAACAAGTATTTTAAATGATAAAAACTTTGAATATCATATTGAAGACTATAAAAGAAATATTGAAATCATAAGTTATAATGTACTTAATAAAACAATTAATGACCATATAAAAACTAGAGAAGCATCAACTAATAGTAGAGAAGAAATTAAAAATAGATTAAATAATAGACTTAAAGAAATTAATAATGATTATTATAGAAATTACAATATTAAAATAGATTCTAATGTACTAAGTGTAAACAATGATGATAATCCATTTAACATTAATATTAAAGTAAAATTAAATTTTGAAAAAGATAATAATACTTATTCTACAATTGAAACATATAAAATATCAATTATTGGATTAGAAGATCCATTACCTTTTCTAAAACTAAAAAATTCTGATTTAACTTATAACTCTACTAATTTTAATTATCATAATTCTTTAAATAGCTATTTAAATGAAAAATCTATAGATGGTAGTTCATATATAAACAGTAGTTCTCCACTTATTTTTAAAAAATGTCCATATGAACCATATGAAATACATGGAAATAATTTAAGTTATAATTGTATTATAAACAATTATTATCATGAAAGTCATGATGGTAGTTGTATATTCTGTAGATTAGAAGGAAAAGCAGATTGTAATCATTATGGCCTTGAAACATTTATAGTATCATGTAAAAATGATAAAAACAAAAGTATATCCTCTCCAGACCATGTAATATTTAGTGATAATCCATATGAAGGAGATAAAATAGTAATTAATGATAAAACATTTCTATTTTTAGATAATGGCCATAAAAATAAGTATGGATTTAATTAAAATTCTATTTTTAAGTTTTATAATTAAAAAAGGTGTTAAAATTAAAAAAAAGTTAGTAAATACCAATAATAAGAAGGTGTTAAAATTAAAAAAATAGGAAAATCAGGAAATATTTATTTGATTGATATTATTCTTAGTATTGTAATATTAATTATTATAATATCAACAGTTTTTACAATTGCATCTTCAACAATAAATAAAATAGATAATAATATTGAGGATAATAAGTTAAAAACATTATCTAATCAAATATTAGATAGAATAATAGAAACACCAGGAAGTCCAAGTAATTGGGAAGAACTTCCATATAATGAAAATTTTATATGTGGATTAAAATCACAGGAAAATACTAGTCAAATACACTTATTATCTTATAATAAAATTTTAAAACTTAAAGAAAACTATAATATAATCTCTAAAAATATGTTTAACAATGAAATTAAAAGTAATATTCAGATAAAACCATTAAATCCTAATTTAGAAACTATTAAAATAGGAGATAAAGAAGGTTTTACAAGTAATATTTACTTAAAAAAAGAATCATATTAATTGATTATTATAGTAAATATCAAATAAAAAACATATCTCATAATGAATATATCTGTAATAGAAATCATGATAACTCTAAATATATATGTTTATTATTTAACATTAGTAAAAGCTTAAATAGCTATGATTATTATTTAATATCAAATAATTCTAATTTTAATTATTATTTAGATAATGGAGTAAATACTACAAGTAGTAGAAAAGTAAATGAAAAAATATTACTTAATGATGATTTAAAAAAATTTTCAAATACAAGTATTATTATCCACATATATACTGAAGATAAAGACTTTAATGGACTTATTATTGCTGTACCTAAAGATTTTAATAAAAATTATTTAAAATATGAATATTTTATCTATGAAAAAGCAGAAATCAAACTAAAAACATGGTACAAATAAAAATTTAGAAATAATAAAAAAATAAAACTTTATAAAAAAATTAAAAAATTAGAATAATTACAAATCTATAAAAATATTGTAATTATTAAAAGTGAATAAGCAATTAATAAAGTATTTGAAAATGCATCAGTAATACTTGTTGAAATTGGAATAACAATATTATCAGGATCAAAACCATGTTTATATGATAATATACATATTCCAAAGACTATCATCATCATTATTGGAATTAAAGTTAAACCTGCTAATACACTTATTAATATAAGTTGAATTAATCCAAATGTTTGAATACCCATTATAACAGAACTTAAATCTGAAATAATTGCTATAAATGGATATACAATAACAGCAAGTGATAATATTATTAATAAATTAACAATTGTAGTATTTGTAAATTTAAATTCAGGCTCTATTAAACCAGAATGAAGACTTGAAGATAATCTTGCACCTAAGATACTTACTAAATTACCACTTTCACCAGATAATAATGGTACTAATGTTAATATAGTTGGATTAGTTAAAAGTGTAGATTCAAATGAATCAAGTACAGTACCTGCATATATTCCTAAAAAGGAACATAAAAGTAAAGTTGGTGTTGATTCAATTAAAATTCTTTTAATATCTTTATTTCTACTAACTTCATAAACAAACATTATAATAATTAATAAAATTAAAATACTAAAAACTAAATCTTTAAAGTATCCAGCTCCAAGGTTTTTTAAAATAAATAATGATGCAATTATTGCAGGTAAAGTAAATAAATCACCAAATGCTGCAACAAGTGGTGTTGTAACATTATCTGGATCCCATCCTCCTTTATAACTTTTAAAAGATATAAACATAGTAATAGGAAGCATTATTAAATTAGATATAATTCCTGCAAATACTGAAATCAATATAAAATCCATTAAATCAATACTTCTTAAATTAAATATTAAACACATTATTTTTGCAAAAACAGCTAAAAATACGGATAATACCATTGTAAGAACGAATGAAGATTTTAAATTAGTAAATAATACATCTGATTTTTTAAACTCTGGATCAAGTACACCAATGTGAAGGTTAGTACTTAATCTAGATGCAAATGATCCAAAAATATTACCTCTCATTCCAATTGCACCAGGAATAAGAATTAATAAACCTGGAAATGCATTTAAAAAATAGGTCATATTTCCAAGGATAATTCCAGCACACAAATCTCCTATAGCACATATAAATAAAGCAACTAAACTTTGTTTAAGAGTAGATCTGTTATTTTTTATAAAATTATAAAATTTAGTTAATATTATACTATTATGACTATTCATATTACCCCTGAAACTATAAATTAGATTTAAAAAACACTTTGTTGAAAAAAAATTATAATTATGAGATTTCAACAAAGCTAATAAGTATAATCATTAATGAATAGTCAAAAATAATTTTTACTTATTAAAAGATTAATTATCATCATCATTTGATTCTTCTTCATCTAATGCATCTGATATATCATCAAATGACATTTCACCATGAGCTATTTGAACTAAAATATCTGAACCTGTTTCAGAACCTTTAGCAAGTAGTACATCATCTTCTAAAATAACTGTATGTTTATCTGGACCATAAATCCATGAATCATGACGTCTAATAGCAATAACTCTCATACCAGTACGATTATTTAATAATAACTCCCCTAATGTTTTATTACATAATTCTGATGTAGGATATACTTCAACACTGATAATCATTTCATCAGATTCTTCCATAACACGTTTAAATACTGGATGTGGTTTAAAACCTTTAAGAATTAAATCAGCTAAATCTTTTGCAGCATTAGCAATTGATTCTGCAGCTTCTGCAATTTCAAGTAATGCTGTTAATCTCTCTGCATCTTCTTTTGAACGTGCTGCAAGAAGAGATTGAATTTTAATCTCATAATTTAAACTATTAATACGGTTTTCTAACTTCAGCACTTCCTGTGCTGCATCTTTACTATTAAAAAGAACAGCAGAATATGATAAATCTACCATTAATTCTGACATGTTTTTCATTTCAATTAAAATATCTTTAATACTTGGCATTAAATCCCTTCAACATTTTAGAAATAAAAAATTTAAACTTAAAATATTATTTATAGTTTATAATAAATAAATGTTTAAAAACAATATAAATTTTAAACATGTGTAGAAAAATTTTAATTTATAAAATTTAGTAAAAATAAAAAAAATTGCTTTAAATAGCTATAATAAATTTAAAAAGCTTAAAAAATAGATAAAAAACTCAAAATTAAATAATTAATAGATAAAAAAAATCTAAAAATAAAAAAATAGTATAAAATTAAAAATAAAAAAATTAAATTTTAGAATTATTTTTTAAAATACATTCCCTACGTAATTTCAATAATTCTTTCTTATTTTTAATTAAATCATTAGGTTCTTTTACAATATCATCAAATTTAGATTTAATACAATCAATATTCTCTTTTTTATGAACCCACATACAGTCTTCGCAACTCCATACATCTTTACCTTTAATCCATTTACCACCAGTAGATTTATCACCACATGGATAAAATGGACAATAACAGAAGTCACAGTACTGGCCATGTTCATGACATGGATAGTATCCACATTCTGTATTAGGTCCTTTTGGAGTTTTACCTTGAAAATATCTTTCATAAAAGTCTACAGCTAATGGATTTAATCTAGATTTAATTACATATCCTCTAGGAGTTATCATATATCCTTCATCAAGATATGTCATTTTATTTCCAACAATTAATGTTGTTGACATATTGATTTTTTCTTCAATAAGATCTTCTGCTCTTACAACAGATACTTTTGAAGGATAAGATTCACTATTTACAATTCCAATTAAAGTATCAGGACCTCTAATATCTAAAACTAAATCTTTAAATAATTTAAATGGTTCTTTTCTAGATTTACTAATAGGATTATAAATAGCTATAATTAAATTTGCTTTAAGAGAATACTCTAATTTTGTTTTAATCTCTGATAATGGAGTAAGTAAATCACTTAAGCTAATTGCAGCAAAATCATGTAATGGTGCACCAAGAAGTGATGCAGAATAATTTAAAGCAGAAACTCCAGGATAAACATCAACTTCAATATTAGCATTATATTTACTTAATATTTGGAAAAGGACATTTGCCATACCAAATACCCCTGGGTCTCCAGAACTTACAATAGCTACATCATAACCTTCAAGACTTTTAGATATTGCCATTTCAACTCTTTTAATTTCATCTCCCATTCCTTTCTTAATTACTTCTTTACCTTCAATGAGATCTGAAATAGAATCAATATATTTACTATATCCTACAATAACATCAGAATCTTGAATAGCTGACAAAGCCCCTAATGTCATATTTTCTCTATTCTGCCCTAAACCAACAACATTTATCATATTATCACTTATTGACTTAAATTATCACTTGTACTATTTGATGTGTTTTCTGAAGCAGAATTATAAATTTTTAAGATTGAATTTATCTTAAGTGAGTCAATATTAACTTTAAATTCTCCTTCATTAGTCATATTTGCAGTAGCAGTAGCTAAGATTTTATAATCTGGTTTTGCACTAATTACAATAGATGAACTTGAAGTAGATGAAGATGATGAATATCCATAAGCAGTGATATTTAAATTAATTTGATCATTATCTTTTGAATCATAAGTCCCAATAGTTAAATTATCATAATCAATTCCATCAACACCTGTCTCATTTTGCAGTGCCGTAGCTAGTTCTTGTTTATTAGAAACATTAAGTGGTGTAGGATCTTGAATAACTACATTATTTAAATTATCAGATGAAAAAATACCATTTATAGTATCAATTTGCAAATCTATTAATCCTTTAACATCAGGAACCTGAGAGGTAACAATAGTGTAAGAACTTAATAAACCAGCTTCAAAAAATCCTATAAATAAAACAATTATTAATATTGCTTTTAACACCTTATGCATTTTATCACTTACTTTCTATAAATAAAATTTAATTAAAATTAATTAATAAAAATAAAAGTTTTATTATTTACTAAATAATTATAAAATTTTAATAATTTATCAATTTAAATCTTTAATTAAAGTAATATAAAAATATAACTAAATATAAAAGAATTATTTTAATAAAATATAATAAAAGAAAATATTAAAAAATAGTTTTAATATAAATTAAAATACTTAATTTTATTTAAAAAATAATAAAATGATTATTTATGACATCAGATATTTTACTTAAATTTGCAAAAAAAGGTATTAATTTATCTCCAAATGCATATAAAATGATTATAAATTCTAAAGATCCTAAAAGTCTTTCATCATCACTTATTATTAAATTAAAAAGTAATGAATTTACAAAAGATGATTTAGTATCTGTAAATGAAGATATCATTGATAAATTTATTAATGGAGATAAAGATGAAAACATTGTAAATAATTCAAATGAAACTACAAGTAATAGAGAAAACAAAATAAACACAGAATTAAAACAAGAACCAATTAACAAACTAAATACAGAAATATTAAAACAAAAACCAACAGTTGATAATTTAAACACAGAAAAAACCATAAATGAAGAAAATTTAAACAGCGAAATAAAACCAATTAATGAAAGTAAATCAAAAATTAATAAATTAGAATATAAAGATGAAGAAGAAAAAGAATTCGATGCATCTAAAATAAGAGAAAATCCAGGAACAGATGTAGAAACAGAAAAAATAGCAGATATTAAGGTAGAAAATAAAGACCATAATATCTGTAGAAGAAATATGGAAGAAAGCCATATAAATTATGATTTTAAAATTCTTCAAGATACAAGTAATAAATCATATACTAGTGGTGAAATAAGTAACCTTATAAGCTACTTCCAAAGTAGATTTGAAAAAGAAGAAAAAATTTTATCACATAGACCTGAACTTAAAGTTCATGATAAAATTGAAAACATAGGAAAAGACCAAACAGAACTTGCATTAATTGTAATGGTTAATGATATAAGAATAACTAAAAATGGCCATATATTAATTGAATTTGAAGATGATACAGGTCAAATTTCAGTTTTATTTAGTAAAGATAATACAGAACTTTTCCAAGAAGCACAAAAAATTGTAAGAGACGAAGTTGTTGGTATTATAGCTACAAAAAATGGATCTCTTGCAATTGCTAATCAAATAATACACCCAGGTGTTCCAAGAATGGCTAAAAAAGATATGGACTTTGGTATTGTTTTCTTATCAGATGTTCACATTGGAAGTAAAACTTTCTTACCAGAAGCATTTGAAAAATTCATTATGTGGTTAAACTGTGAATATGGTAATGAAGAACAAATAAAAATAGCTAAAGATGTTAAATACCTTATAATTGGTGGAGATATTGTAGATGGTATTGGTATTTATCCAAATCAAGAAAAAGAACTTGAAATTAAAGATATTACCCAACAATACAATAAAGCAGCAAGTTATCTTGGTCAAATAAGAAGTGATATTAAAATAATCATTACTCCAGGAAACCACGATGCATCAAGAGTAGCAGAGCCACAACCTGCAGTACCAGAAAAATATGCTAAAGCATTATATGAATTAAATAATGTAGAATTTATAAGTAATCCAGGATATGTATCACTTGATGGAATAAAAGTTTTAATATACCATGGCCGTAGTTTTGATGATATGGCAATGACAGTTAAAGGATTTTCACATGAAAGAAATGATATATTAATGGAAGAATTACTTAAAAAAAGACATCTTGCACCAATATATGGTGAAAGAACACCACTTGCTTCAGAACTTGAAGATTATTTAGTTATTGATGATGTACCTGACGTATTCCATACTGGACATGTTCACATTAACACACATAGAATGTTTAATGGTATACATTTAATAAACTCAGGAACATTCCAGACTCAAACAGAGTTCCAAAAAATTAAAAACATTGTACCAACACCAGCAGAAGTTCCTGTTCTTGATAAAGGTGTATATAAACAATTAAAATTTATATAAGATTTATAATCTTATATACTTTTATTATAAAATCAATATATACTTAAGAATTCAAATAAATCTAATTTTAAAATAAAATTATTAAATCTCTTTTTTTTAAAAAAATAAACAAGACTTTAAATTATTATTTATTAGTATAATTTTAAAATACAATATATAAATTAAAATAATTTTTACTTAATCTTATTGTAAATATATAAGTTTAAATATAAATTTTATAAATTTAATACTTAAATTAATAATAAAATTTAAGAATCTATATACAATAAATAATAAAATCAATATAAAGCTATATTATTTATTTAATAAAATACAAAAACAAATATAAAAAATATCAGGGATTTGAAAAAATGGAAAAAATAAAAAATGATATTGTACAATACTCTAAAATACTATTTGAAAGAGGTTTAGTTTCTGGTAAAGCAGGAAATATAAGTACTAAATTTACTAAAGATAATAAAGAATATGTTGCTATTACACCTACATTAAAATCATTAGGAAATTTAAAACCAGAAGATATTTCAATCGTAGATCTTGATGCTAATCCTATAAATGAAAATAAACCATCTTCTGAAGTTCATATGCATTGTGATATTTATAAAGCACGTGATGATATAAAAAGTATTGTTCATACACATTCTCCTTTTGCAACAGGTTTTGCACATTCTGATAAAAAAATTAAAAGATATGAAGGTTTTGGATCTATTAAAATCCCATATATTGATGAAATAGAATATATTAAACCAGGAACTAAAGAATTAGCAGAAGCAGCAGGTAAAACTTTTGGTGAAAATAAAAAAAGAGATGTAATAATATTAAAACACCATGGTATTATTGCAACTGGTATAAATCTTTTTGAAGCTGAATCACTTGCTGAATTTATTGAAGATTCTGCTAAAACACAATTTATTTGTGAAATGCTTAATTCAATATAAAATTTAAAAAATAATAATAAAATTTTATTTATTAATAGTTTTTTAATAATTTTAATTATTAAAAAGATTAATAATGTGTAAAATCAGCAAAAATTCAATATTAAAAACTTAATTTAAATTTTAATAAGTTTATTAACTTTTTTTAAAAAAAATAGATAAGTTTATACTAATTAAAATCATACCAATAAATTTAATAATAAAATTTAACATAAATAATTATAGTTTTTTAATTTAAATTTTTTAGATAATATTTAGGAGTGATAATATGTCAAACCCAACATTTGATGAAGTATCTGAAATTTTAAAATATATTATGGAAAACAATACTGTACCACGAAACATTAGAAGAGCAGCTGAAGAATCCAATGATATATTAAATAATGAAGAAGAAGATGAAACAGTTAGAGCAAGTTCTGTTATTGTAATATTAGATGATATTAGTAATGATCCAAATATTCCAGTAAATGCTAGAACTTTAATCTGGGAAATCTTAAGTAAATTAGAAGCAATTAAATTTAATTAAATCTTTTTTTAATTATTTTATTTATTAAAACTTCTACTTTTTTTAAAACATACTAATTTTTAAAGATTAATTAAAAAATATTATTCAAATACTAATTTTTATAAAATATACAATACTAATTTTACAAGTAAAACTTATAGATGATAATAGATTAAACTATTTATTTAAATAAGTAATTTAAACTAAATATTACTTTTATATAATGAATAAAATATTAAATTAAATTAAATATTTAAATTATTAAAAAAATCTAAAATTATATTAAATTATACAATTGAAATTAAAATTAACTCAAGAGGTTAATTTCAAGTGTAAAAATCATAGAGGAGTATTTCAAGTGTAAAAAATATAATAAAAATTAAATATTTTTAAAAAGTAAAAAAAGAAAAATAAATGATTTAATCATTAGAAATAGCTACTGCAACAGTAACTCCGTCCATAGCTATTTTTTTATGTATTAATTTTCCATTAGGACCAACACTTATCATTGCACATTGTTCACAAACTCCATCTATTCCAAATTTATTATATACGAAGTCAGATTTAGAACAATCTTCATGATGAAAATTACGTACTTCATCTATATCAATAATTTCAAGTTTTTTATTTAATTCTGTACAAGCTTGAATAATACCATGTTCATCTTTTTTAATAGAAATTGTTGCAATACTATTAACTCTACTAATAGGTATCTTTAAATTATTAAGTACTTCATCAATAGCAATAAGTATATTATTTTTTGTTTTACCACGTCTTGAACCTATACCAATTACTAATTTTTTTTCATATAAATCAATAGAATATTCTTCATCATCTTTACTGAATTTAAAATTAATTGTAGATAACTCACCTAATCGTTTATCTGGAAGTTTAGTAAATGTACTATTTGAAAAATATTTTGTAAGAAATTTTAAATCTTTATCAGATGATATTTGAAGTGGAACATTATCAAGTATTGCTTTATTAAATGGTAAAATCTTTTTAACATCAATTATTTTATAAAAATTTTTATAAGCAAGAGAATCTATACCATATTTAAAGTTAACATCAGTAGAAGTTGAAATTACAGGTTTAGAATTGATTAATTTAGCAATATAAGAACATAATTGATTTCCACCACCAAGATGGCCAGAAAGTAAACTTACAACATAATTTCCTTTTTCATCAATTGTTAAAATTGCAGGATCTTTATCTTTACTTTGAATAAGTGGTGCAATCATT
Source organism: Methanobrevibacter sp. 87.7 (assembly GCF_002208625.1). Lineage (GTDB taxonomy): Archaea > Methanobacteriota > Methanobacteria > Methanobacteriales > Methanobacteriaceae > Methanarmilla. Next base: position 4,193 of record NZ_MRCT01000028.1, on the reverse strand, counting down.
CTAACTATAATACCTGTTGCCATGATTGCAATTATACCATCATAATTATTAAATGCAAATTCCATATTCTTTCTTACATTTTTATGAAATACATTACATTTAATTATTCTTGGATTTTTTAATAATTTTTCCTGAATTTCTAGTGCAAGGTCTTTTGCAGGCTCTGTTACTGATAAAATTGCAATTTTCATAATAATCATCTGAAATAATAAAGTATTAAAAGAAAACTTAAAAATTTTTTATATTTATATAAATTTTCAATATTAATATATAATAGTATTTATTTTAATATAATTAAATTTTTTTTATAAAAAAATAAGTTTCTAAAAATTTAATAAATTTTTAATTAAAATGATTTTAAAGTTAAAAATATAATAAAAACACGAAAATAAAGTTAATATTAAAAATAAAGAGTAAATTTAGTAGAAATAAAGATTCTAATAAAATATACTACTAAAAATTAGAAATTATAATACAATAAGTATTATAAATAAAATAATAAATTGAATTAAAATAAATAAAAATATTGTCCATCTTGATAAATTATATGCTCTTCTTATATCAAAAGGTTCAATAAATTTTAATGGATCTCCAAGAATATAATTATCTTTTTTAATTAATTGGATTCCAAGTGCTCCAGCAGCAGTTGCCATAGTATATCCAGAATTAGGACTTTCACATTTTTTTGCATCTCTTTTTAAAATGTATATTGCATTTTTAGAATCCATTCCAATAATTTTACTTGCAATAACCATTAAAACTCCAGCAATTCTAGCAGGAATAAAATTTAAAATATCATCAAATATTGCAGGGAAAAATCCTATTTTTCTTAATTCTTCTGTTTTATATCCTAACATTGCATCTTCAGTGTTTATTATTCTATATATAAATGCAATCATAATACAAATAAATATTAAATGAAATGTTAAATCGTTTGCAGGTATTCCTCCAGAATTAAATAAGAATAAACTTATATTATTCACTACAAATGAATTGTCAAAAATATTATTATAATAATTTATTAATATTATAAGAAAACCAAAGACAAAGTAATAAAATAATGGACTTATTATTGAATCAGTTACATTTTCTGTTAAAGATTCAATTGTTGCAGATATAATATAACTTCTAGATAAATTTCTAGTAGGTCTACTTACTAAATAGGAAACTTCAGTTCTTGCTTGTTCAAATTCATTATTTTCTAATTTAATCCTAATACTTTCAGCAGTATTTAATAATAATTTAATAGAAAATGTTGAAGAGAAAAATAATCCTAATACAAATACAAATATTAATATTGGTAAATGTATGAAAATTCTATATAAAATTTCACTAATTAAAAGAAAAATAATAACAACAAATATAGTTACTAATAATCCAGAAAAATATGTATTATATTTAATTAATAATTTTTTAAAGAAATCTATTAATTTACCAATTAAAACAACAACATGTAAATTATTTGGAAGTTCTCCAATTATAAAATCTGTAAATAATGCTATTATAAAAACTGTAAATAATAGGTAAATACATACATTAAAATTATTTAATAAAATATTCGGCATCATTGTATTTTATTTTTGTTAAGGATTAATATATAAATATTATTTAAGAATATTTAAAAAATTTATATTTTTATAAAAAAAGTAATTAAAAAATAAGTAGTTTAATAAAAAATATAAGAATTTATATTTAATTTAATTATAATTTATCAACATTAATTGTTTTTTGTCCAAAAGTTTTTTCAAGTAACCATAAACATTGAAGTTTAGCTTTATAAATTCTTTTAAATGTATGTATAAGTTCATTTTTAGTGATACCATCTTCAAATAGCTCTTCAGTTATTAAAAATTTTTCAAGTTGACTATCTGGATGTTCTAATTCAAAATCAACTAAAAATTGATTTAAGTTAAATCTAATAGCCCAAATAAAATTTTCATTAACTTGTATAGGTGATTCTTTAATAAGTTTTTTCTGTTCTTCAGCTATTTCAGTTGCACAGCCAATAAGAATCATATCTTCTTTTCCTTTAGGAGAAATTAAATCCATCATATGATCTTGAGGATAATTTATAATAATATGAAAGTTTGCACTTTCATCTTGAATTTCATTTTTTACTAAACCTTCTTCGTTTAACCATTTTAAAATTTGTTCTTTATTTATCATTTTATCTACTTTAATATTTTATTTAAAAAGAAGCTAATTTTTATAAATTATTTAATTATATTATATTTTATTTATTAATATAAATAAATATTATTTAAATTAATATAAAATTTATTATTATTATTATTATTTTGTTTTAAATTTAATAGAATTTTTTTAAAATTTTTAGAGTGTGAGAGATATATTTCAAGTGAAAGTATTTTTTCTATATATTAAAACTCAAGAGGTACATTTCAATTGTAAAAAATATGAAAATTTTTCATATTAAATTGTTTTTTTACTAATTTTAAAAAAATTTATAAATTTTTGAAAAAATTTACACTTGAAACCTATCTCTTGAAAATCAGCTTTTTGAAAAAATGTTTATACTTGAAATTCACCTCTCACACTCTAAGTGATTTTTCATAGAAAAGTTTATAAAAAAATAATTTAATATATTATTACACTTGAATTTATATTATGATTTATCTTAATTTTTTACACTTGAAATATATGTCTAAATTTTTTGTATAATTCATTTTTAATAAATTACTAAGTATTATAATATTTTTTTAATTTTATAATTTTATTTTTTAACTTTAAATCATAATATTTGTATATTTTTGATTTAATATTTTTTAATGCATTTTTTAAAAAAAATTATAGGTGGTTTTTTTATATGGGAAATATTTTTGATGATTTAAAACCAGATGGTTCTGTTTTCAAGAATAAAGAATCATTGGATCATCGTTTTTTACCTGATAATTTACCTCATAGAGATGAACAAATTAAATTAATAGCTAAACATTGGATTGAAGCATTAGATAATGTAACTCCATCTGATTTAACTATTTATGGTAAAACAGGTACAGGTAAAACTGCAGCAGCAAAATTTGCTCAAGAACAATTAATTGAAGCTGCTAAAAACAAAGGTATTTATATTCAAGTAGAATATGTTAGATGTACTGATTATACTACAGAATATCAGGTTATTGCACATTTATGTAGATGTTTAGGTAGAGATGTTCCATATCGTGGTTGGACTAAAAGTGAAATTATTAACACTTTTCGTAATATTATAAGTCAATCTGTTGGTGGCCAACATTTAATTCTTATTATTATTTTAGATGAAATTGATATTCTTCTTGAAAAAGATGGTGATGGTTTATTATATACTTTAACAAGAACTGATAATGTAAGTATTTTATCAATTAGTAATTATCTTGACTTTAAAAAGTTTATTAAACCAAGAGCAATGAGTAGTTTAAGGGATAAAGAAGTTGTGTTTCCACCATATCGTGCAGATCAATTAGCTGATATTTTAAGAGAAAGGTCAAAATTATCTTTTAAAGAAGGAGTACTTAAAGAAGATGTAATACCATTATGCTCTGCAATGGCTGCAAAAGAAGAAGGTGATGCAAGATATGCTCTTGATTTACTTAGAACTGCTGGGGAAATTGCAGATGAAGAAGAATCTGATGAAGTAATTGGGGATTATGTAATTGCTGCTAAAAATAGAATTGAGCATAATAAAGTTACAGATGTTATTTTAACATTACCTACACAACAACAAAGAGTTCTTGAAGCAATATTAAAATTAACACAAGAAAAAGAAGAAATAACTTCTGGTAAATTATATGAAACATATAAAAGTGTTTCAAAAGGGGATTCAGTAACTTATAGAAGAATATTTGATTTTATTAATGAACTTGAAATGTTAGGTATTATTTCAACAAATACTATTTCTCGTGGTAGAGGAAAAGGTAGAACTAATATTATAACACTTCAATGTGATGCTGATTTACTTGAAAAAACATTATATTCATTATAAAATTAATATATTTTTACTTTTTTTATTTTTTTATATAAATTGATTTTACTTTTTTTATTTATTTTAATTATTTTTTTATTATATTTAATTTTAGATCTTTTTTTTAAAATTAAATGTTTTTTATTAATATTTAAGTTAAATTCTTTAATTTAATTATATTTTTTTAAATTTTTTCATAATTAAATAGTTTAAAAATTAGTTTATTTTATTTTATTAT
>NZ_MRCT01000278.1 GCF_002208625.1 Methanobrevibacter sp. 87.7 | reverse complement strand
ATTTTTAAAAATAAACAAAATAGAGAAAAATAGAGAAAAATAACTTTTTTTAAAAAAATTATTCATCTAAAATTTCATATCTATAGTATTTTCCTAATGCAGAATTTGCAACAAATAACATTAATGGGAATATTAATAGACTACTAATTATTACACCTACAAATGGAATAGCACTGATTATTGCTATTATAAATGAAAATATAAATAAAATAATAAACAATAAAATAATCCAGCCTAAACTATGTGCAACTCCTGCTTTTTTTAATTCATTGAAAGAATTTGAAAAACTAATACATTCTCTTAAACTATTAGTTTTAGCCAATCTACATACACCAAACATTGCTAAAAGTCCAAATAAAATAAATAAGATTATTCCGACAATTACAGCAATTGATAATGGGCCAACTAAACTAGCTAATACATCTGATGGAATATTCTGCATTGAATTTATATTTGGATATTTAGAAATAATTCCTGAAACAGATACTGCTGCAATAATACCTGTAATAATTACTGGAATTATAAAGTAAATAATTTCTAAAATAATATATTTAATTCCACTAATAAAATTATCTGTTATATTTAATTCAGGAAAATCATTTGTTCCTTCAATATTTTCTTTAACTACATTAATTTCATAACCAAATAATATGAATGAAAATATGATAGAAATTATAGATGCAACACCAATTATTGATTCATCTCTAAATCCTAACTGAATTAAAACAGAAGTTAAATTTACAAGTACTACAAAAACTCCAATAATTAAATACAATCTATAGTCTTGTTTAGCATAATCAAATCCTTCTTTAAAAGTTTGAGTTAAACTTGCCATTTTAACACCATAATTAAATTAATTAAAATATAGTTTATATAGACATAGAAAATCTATAATATTACTATAATAAAAAATATGTTCCATTATTATATAAATACCTTTTTAAAAATTAAATAAAAATATAATAAAAAATAAAAAAAATTTTAAATTAAAGCAAAAAATATTAAAAAATATTTAAAATTCGTATACTATATAAAAATTAA
>NZ_MRCT01000277.1 GCF_002208625.1 Methanobrevibacter sp. 87.7 | reverse complement strand
GAAAATAAACAATAATTTTAATAAAAATAAGAAAAAACATAAATATAAAATCTAAAATAAAAAAACAAGTTGAAAAACAGAAAAAAGAATAAAAAACAAAACTTAAAACAAAAAAATCTAAAACAAACAGAAAAAATAGAACATAAAATAAAAAACAAAAAATAAAAGAATTAACTTTTATTTTCATCATGAATATTTACTTTTTTACCATGAAGTGTTGGAATAACTTCAAATACAGGATGATTAAAGTTTATATCAAATTCTTTACCATCCATTAAAAGATGTTGGAATACTGCAAGAGCAGCTACTTCAGAGTGAGGTTGAGTAGTTACTGAAACATTCCAAGTAGCATTTTTATATACTTTAGAAGGTACTTTACTACCACCAACAATAATTAAAAGATCCCTATCTTCAGATTCTTCTCTTACTTCATCAATGATTTTATGAGCTTGTTCACCATACATAGTTAAATGAACAATTCTTCCACCAACATTTTGCCAATTTTTAATTAAACTTAAATAATTTTTAACATACTCAACTTTAAAGTCTCCGCCCCAACGATCGACAATATCCTCAACATTTGACATTAAATGAGTATCTTCTTCACCACTTAACCATACCTTATCAGCACCAAAAGCCCTTGCAGTTAAACAGACATGAGTAGTAATACGTGTATCCCTACCAATTCTGTGATCTAATCTTAAAACGTGAATTCTTTTCATGAATAATCTCCTCATAAATAATAAAATAAATAATAAATTATAATATTTTTAAATTATTAGATTTTAAATAGAATTTTAAAAATATTACTCAAATTAAATTAAAATATGAAAAGCATTTTTATATAAAATTTAATAGATTTTTAAAAATATTATTTGAATTAAATTAAATTATAAATTATTTTTATATAAAAATAACTTTAGGTTAATATATATTTTTTAAAGTTTTTAAAAGTTTTTTATTAAATTTAATATCTTAACAGAAAATAATTTTATTAAAAAATAAATATAATTTAAAAAATTGATTTTTATAGATTTTTAAAGC
>NZ_MRCT01000276.1 GCF_002208625.1 Methanobrevibacter sp. 87.7 | reverse complement strand
AAAAATAGAATAAATAAATAAAAAATAAAAGAAAATAAAAAAAAATATAATAAAATAAAAAAAAAATAGAATATATAAAATAAAAATAAAACAAATTAATAAAAATATAATAAAATAAAGAAAAATTCAATTAATCAATATCATCAGTATCAATTAAATTTCTTTGAAATTCATTATTTTTCTTAGTTTCAATCCATAATTTATGGAAATCATATAACTCATTTTCTTCCTTAATTTTATTTGAATCAATTTTAACATTTGGTTTTTTCAATAGATTATAAGAAGCTTTAATTTTAGGACTAATCTCTTCATTTAAATCATCAGTATCAATTGAAAAATTAAAATCTTTTCTATGGAATAATAAATCCCAAAATGACATTTCCTGTAAATCTTTATTCTGCTTTTTAACTTCCTGTTGAATATTATTAGCAATACAACTATTATGTTTAGTAAGGTTGATTCCAATTTCATTTAAAGCTTCATCAATATTTTGAGAATTAGAATCATTAATATCTGAAATAATTTCATTTGCCTGATTTACAGTTTTATTAACAATTGAATCAATATTTTTAGAAATTGCTAACTGAGCATTAAATAATAATTGATTATGATAATTAATTTCATCTTTTAATTGCTCAACATACTCAAGAGTATCCATATATTTATGCTCAAAATATGCACTATCATGATAAATATCTTTTTCACGAAGAGATTCAATTTTATTTATAAGTTTAATAATATTTTTATCTTTTTCATCAAGTTTTCTTTTATAATCTTTAATTTTATTATTTTGATAATCAAGTTCTTCTTTAAGTTGTTGATTTTCCTTAATTAATTTTTCAGTATCATCAAAGCCTTCAGATTTAATAATATTCTGTAAATCTTTATAATTAAGTATAGAAACATGCTGGTTTTTTTCAATATCTAAATCATCAAAAACACCAGATAAAATAATTTCATTTTTTTTATTTTTAATTTTTTTAATATAAGCATCTGTATAATCAACCATAATAACCACATATTTTTAACACACTTAAAAAAATAGAATATAAGTAATATAATATTATTAATATAGTTATATAAAATTTTTGATAGAAATTGAAT
>NZ_MRCT01000275.1 GCF_002208625.1 Methanobrevibacter sp. 87.7 | reverse complement strand
AGTAATTAGATAAATAGATGATTAAAAATAAACAAAATTATAAACATAAAAATTATAATGAAATTTTCAGTAAATAAAAGAAAATACATACTATATTAAACTAATAGATTTAAATAAGATAAAATAAAAATTAATAAAATGTAAATAAAAATTAGGATTAATAATATGAAAAAAAGTTATATACTTATTATCATAATAATTATAATCTGCAGTTTATTTGGTGCAATTTCATATATTTTAACTGATGAAACTGCTCCATCTGATTATGATTTAGAAAAACATAATAACACATCTAACGGCTTAATAAATAAATTATATCATAAATTCAATAACAAAATACATCCTGATAAAAGTATAATTGGTTATAATGAAAATGGTACTGTACACAAATATTATTATGGTAATCAATCATCAAATGAAACTATTGTAGTTATTCTTGGTGTACATGATTTAGAAAGTGGAATACACAATGCTACAAATGAAACTTTAAATAATTTAACTAAAGAAAATAAACTTTCTAAAAAATATGTAGTTTATTTCGTTAAAATAAACCATAACCAAAACAAATATAATACAAGTGAATATAATACAAATAGACATATGGGAGAAATGCTTGCAAATAAATTTATTGTAAATGATGTAGCACAATATAATCCTGAATTAGTTATAGATGTTCATGAAATGGAAGTTTATTATGATAGAACAACATTTTTACTACCAATAACTGAAAATTCAAAAGGAGAAAAAGATGGACAAGAACTTGCAAATGATATAGGTATTGAAAAACAAGCAACATATAGTGCAGGAACAAGTCCTCAATATGTAACAGAACCTATTGCTCATCAAAATATTGAAACTATGATATTTGAAGTAAACCAAGGATATTCTCAAGAAACTAAAAATAATTATGCTTTAAAACTTATTAAAGCATTAGAAAATTTTTAAATTGACTTAATAAGTCAATTTACTTTTTTTAATTTTTAATAAATTATAAAAAACAAAAAATACTAATTTTTATAAAAATATTAATTTATAATAAATCTTAAAAACAGCTTATTTTAAAAAATAAAAATTTAATAATTAGTTTAAAACACTTAATTAAATAAATATATTAT
>NZ_MRCT01000274.1 GCF_002208625.1 Methanobrevibacter sp. 87.7 | reverse complement strand
ATAAAATTATTATAAATTATTTATTAAATTTCTTTATTTAATAATATTTTAATTTTTATCTTTAATTAATTCTTTTAATAAATTTAAATAAATATTTAAGTGATTTTAATGGATTATGGTGAAGTTTATAAAGATTCTATTATTAATTTAATTAATATTAATGAGAAATTAATTAATTCTGTTGATAAAAAAACAGTTTTTGTTATATGTGATGATGATACACGTAAATTAATTGATGAAAATTTTGCATATATTAATAGTTTTTTATTAACAGAGTATGTTATCCAACCCGAGTATGATAATTTTAAAGAACTTTATTCATATGTTAATGGTATTTTTAAAAATGACTATATTTATAAATATTTACTTCAGGTCTTTGGAGAATTACTTAATGAATATTTAAGAGTTGCAGAATTTAAATTTGATTTAATGAGAAAAACAAATAATAAATCATTTACTAACTTTGATTCTGATAGTTTAAATAACTTTTTTGATGAATATCAATTATTAATTGATGAATATGATTTATTTAAATTAGAATATTCTAATGTTGAACATTATTCTTTATTAGGTGATTATGCTAATCAGATTAATGAAGGTTTTAAAAAAAGTGATTAATTATTTATTTAATTTATTAAACATTTTTAATTAGAAAAAATTAGAATTAATTATATAAATTTATTGTAATTATAAAAAATTTTAAATATTTTATTATTATAATCTATTTTTATGAATTCAAAAACATTTTTCAGAACTGAAGAAGGGTATAACACATTTCAAAAGGTTCTTGTTTATATTTCATCTTTATTATTAATGGTTATGCTATTAGTGGATATTTATGTTTACAAATCTTTAAATGATTTTAAAATTTATACTATTATAATTTTCATTGCATTAACTTTTTTATATATTATATCAAGGAAAGATTCTGATTATGTTAGATCTGATGCAGTATTATGTGTTTTTCTTAGTATCGGTCTTTTATTAAGTGGAATTTTATCTTTTTTAGTTTATAATGTAGATATAGTTTATGTATTATTTTTAATTGTATCTGGAATTTTAAGTTTTATTTCTTTTCTTCCACATTCTTTAAAAAATTAATATTTCTTTTGTTTAGTATTTTTTTTATAAATTATTTTTT
>NZ_MRCT01000273.1 GCF_002208625.1 Methanobrevibacter sp. 87.7 | reverse complement strand
ATAAAGAACTTTTAAATTTTATTTATTACTCTTTAAATTCTATTTTTTATTTAAGTATTTTAATTTCATCTTTATTTTTAATTATAATTTGCATAAAATCTTTAGCTACTGTTGTATTTTTAAATATTTCTTCTGATTCTTTTTTAAATTCTTTAGTATTAGTATAACGATTACTAAAATGGGTAATTACTAATTTATTAACATTAGCTTTTTTAGCTATTTCTGCAGCTTCTTTAGTAGTTGAATGTCCATTTTCATATGCTTTATCTTTATCTTCTTCTAAGAAAGTTGCTTCATGTATTAAAAGAGTACTGTCTTTTGCAAGTTCAACCATTGCATCACAAGGTCTACTATCTCCGGAATAAGTAATTTTTATACCTTTACGTGGTTTTCCAAGAACCATTTCAGGTTTTATTATTTTTCCATTTACTTCAACTTCTTCTCCATTGTGGAGTTTTCCAAAATCAGGACCAACTTCTACTCCAAGACTTATTGCTTTCTCTCTTAAAAATCTTGGTTTTTTCTTTTCTTCAACAGAATATGAGTAATTTAAGAGATTGTGTTTTGTTTTTGAAGTTTTTATTATATATTCATCATTTTCAATAATTGTTCCATTTTCTTTTATTTCTATAACATTTACTTCAAAATTTATTGGATTAAAACCATTATTAAAGAAACAGTTTTTTATTTTTAAGATACCTTTAGGACCATATATTGTTAATGGTTTTTCTCTTCCTCTAAAACCCATAGATTGTATAAGTCCAGGTAATCCTAAGATATGATCTCCATGAAGATGGCTTATGAATATTTTTGTAATTTTCATTGGTGATATATTTGCAAATTCAAGTTGTCTTTGTGTACCTTCCCCACAATCAAATAAAATAACTTCTCCAAATGCTTTTAAAATAATAGCTACATGGTTTCTGTTTTTTGAAGGTATTGCAGAGGCAGTTCCTAAAAAAGTAATTTCCATATTATCTCCTATTCATTAAATAATTATCTTTAAATAAAAATATAAATTAGAATTTTAAATTTTAATTAAATAATTTAGTAAGAATTTTATTTTTAAATTAATTTAAGTATAGTAAAAAGTTTATTAATTTTAAAATTAATTTAATTCTAATTTTAATTAAAATAGCATTTTTTTAATAAAACTAATACTTTTAGTTTTTATTAATAA
>NZ_MRCT01000272.1 GCF_002208625.1 Methanobrevibacter sp. 87.7 | reverse complement strand
AATAATTATAAAAATAGGTAAAAATAATCAATAAAATAAATAATGAAAATAAAAAAGAAACTACAAATAAACAATGAAAAATAGATAAAATTCAAAAATAAAAAGAAAATATTAAAGTTTAAAGATTAAAATCTTCTTCTGTAGATTCAATAGTAAACTTACAGCAATCATCACCCATAGCATAACATTGAATCTCAGTTACATCAATATCAGTATTAAAATATGAAGTAAATAATGCTTCAAAAATACCTGAATCTAAGTAACATGAAGGTTTTCCAGTTTTTGGTAATAAACCACATTCAAAGCAATTTACTACAGTAGCTATTATAATATCGCCTATATCAATATCAAGTTTACCTAAACCTTTTGATTCCCAAAAGTTTTCAATATTTTCTAAAAATTTATTTAAGTTTTTATCATATAATTTTGGAAATAGAGCATTACCTATATTAAATCCAGTTTCATATAAAATTGGATTTATATTAAATCCTTCCTGAATTAAGGTAGATCTTAAGGTATGATATAATAAAAATGAAAAATTAAAATCATCACCTGTATTAATAATATTATCTAATAGGTAATCTGCTTTTCTTTCATCTAATTCTTCAGGTATGGATGGTTTAATTTCACCTAAAAATTTAGAATTAATATAGAATATTTTTTTACGATTATCTTGAGGATTAAATTTATAATTAATCACCCCTTTTTCACGTAAAGATTTAAGATGAACAGAAATTGTTGACTTAGATCTACCAGTATTAGCAACAATTTCATCAAATTCCATATCTGTAGTTTTAAGCATCTCCAAAATTACAAGTTTAACAGGACTTTTTACTACATTAACACCAATACTACCATCATTTTTTGAAAAAATTTGTATTGGTTTTGTTTTATCTAATATTTTACCCTCAACATTATTGCTAATCATTTTGCATACCTCTATAAATTTTTATCATGTTTTTTCCAATGATGATAAAAATAAATGATTATAAAATTTTATATTTTCTTTAATTGTTTGTAGTTACTATTAATATATAAATCATATTATATATATTTTATACAATTTACAATATTTTTAGATAAAATTAAAAATAATAAATTAAAATGATATTTTTCTTAAACTTTTAATTTATTAAAACACTTAATTATAAAAAAATAAATAATCAGCATTTTACTATTTTTAATATAAAATTAAGACATTTATCTAATTTAATCTAATAAATTAATTTTTATATAATATAAGTATTT
>NZ_MRCT01000271.1 GCF_002208625.1 Methanobrevibacter sp. 87.7 | reverse complement strand
GTTTATTAGCTTAGTATATAAAAATAGTTTAGAATTTTTAATTTTATATAAAAATAGTTAAAAGTTATTATTTCTATCTAAAAGTTTATTATTTATTATAAAAATAGTAAAAAAATTTATTATTAATTTATTTTTAATAATAAAATTTTAAAGTATAAAAATTTTAATTTTAATTATTTTTAGACTATTAATCATATTTAAAAAGTATTTTAAGTTTTATCTCTTATACTTGGATCTAAACTATCAATACTTTTTATAAGTTTTGTTGTAACGTCTAATTTATGTTGTTGACTTTCACCTTGACCATATTCAAATAGAATTGTATTAAATCCTTCATTTGCAATTGGTTCTGTTACCCATTGTGGTGAAGTACCTTCAGTAAAGTTGTACTCTGCAATTCCTGTATCTTTCTCCATTTTATGGGCATAATCAAATGCTGCAGGTTTATCAGTACTCATTACTTGTATGTATCTATCTGGATCCCAATATTCTTCCATTTCATGAACATCTACAACTACATATGGATTATATTGTTGTAAATCTTTTACAATATAATCATATGCTAACATTTCACCCATATGTCTATTTGTTTGATAGTCACTTGTATTAAGATCAGTTTGATTTAGATTTAATTTAATAAAGTATACAACATATTTTTTAGATAAGTTGTTATTATTTGTCATATTCATTATTGTTTGATTAGTTGCATTATGTGTACCGTTTTCAAAGCTATGAACACCTAAAATAATTACAGCTGTATCGTTTGTTGACATATTTCCACATATTGTTTTATATACAGTACCATTTGAATTTTGTCCTGTGATGTTTGTTTCAGGATTTTTAATATCATCTGTATTATCTGAAAATATAAATACAATATTTATTAGAAATATGATAATTAATATGACTAATAGAATTTTTAGTGTCTGTTTTTTCATTCTATCATTCTAATTAATTTTAGATTAATATATCTTTAATTAAATATTTAATATTTGTGTATATTACTTATATAATCTTTAATTTACTTTTAGCTATTTTCTGATTATATCTAATTTTTAAACTTATAACTATTTAGTCTATTTTTTTAAATTTTTACTTTATAATCATGATTTTAAAATAATATTTTTTCACATTTTTTATTATTTTTTAAAGTATAAAGGTAGATAAATAGAACATAAAAAAAAACAAATTAAAATTTAAAAAAAATATAAAACATGTAATTAACAAATAATTACAAAAAAAATAGTAAAAAA
>NZ_MRCT01000270.1 GCF_002208625.1 Methanobrevibacter sp. 87.7 | reverse complement strand
AACGAAAATAAAATAAAAGAATAAAAAAACTTAAGAAAATTTTATAAAATATAAAATAAATTAGAATAAATATAATGAAAAATGACTTTATAATAAAAAATATTAAGATTTTATTCAAAATATTTTATAAAAAAATAATAGAAAATTAAATCTTTGGTTCTAATTTTTTAATAAAAAAACCCATAAAAACAATAATTATAGGAAAAAAGAAAACATATAATATTATTAAAGCATCTGGAGCTAAAATTTCACCAATTACTGTTGATGCTCCAATTATCATTATCAAAAATACAACAGGAACTAAAATTACAAGAAAAGTATAAATCATTATAAAAGCATTAAGTTTTTGAGAATAATTTTTTAATTTAATTCTCATATTAAAAGCAGTATCTTCTGCAATAATAGATAAAACCTTAGAAAGATTAGATCCTATCTTTTTACTAGTGATAATTTGATAAACTAAACGATTTAAACTTTCTGAATTTACTCTTTTAGACATGTTAATTAAAGAATCTTCAATTAACATACCATACTTAACTTCATTAATTACTCTTGAAAATTCAAGAGATAAAATACCATAATCTGATTTTGAAATAGATAATAAAACATCATTTAATCCTTTACCTGCCTTAAGTTCAATGCTCATTTGTCTTAATGCAAAAGGAATTTCTCTTGAAATATTTGAATAAAGACTTTTCTTTTTAAATTCAGGAAGTTTAATTATAGAATAAAATAATAAAAATAAAAGAATAAAAGTAATTAAACCAAATTCAATTGAAATATAAGAAGAGATAATAAAAATAATTAAAGAAATAATTAAAAAAAATTTATAATTATGATTAAATCGTTTAGATAAATTATTAAAATAAGATTCATCAATTTTACTTGTAATATTATCAAATACTTTAAATTCATTATAATTAGAATCATCTACAGTATATAAATAATTCTTATTAAAATTAGAATGAAAATAATTTTTAACATCAAATATAAATTTACTATTTTCAAAATAATTTTTATTGATATTATATAAATTATCCTCTTTATTAGTATTTAAATTATTATTAAAACTAAATAAATTATTATTTTTAATATTTAAATTAAAATATTTATTAAAACTAAATTTTAAATATTCTTTATTTGAGTTAAAACCAATAAGAAGGTTAAATACATAATAAATTAAATTAATAAAAAAATTTATTATATAAATTAAAAAATTAATAAATTCTATAAAAAATTTTTCATACATGATTAAAC
>NZ_MRCT01000269.1 GCF_002208625.1 Methanobrevibacter sp. 87.7 | reverse complement strand
TTATAATATCTTTTTTTATTTTGAATTATCTTTTTTATTAATTATTCAAAATTTTATTCTTTCTTATTAATTCAATTTTTATTAATTTTATTTTTTTTCTAGGACTTAAATCTAAATAGAAAAGTTTATTTTATATTTAAATAAAATATTAAAAATGTATAATATAATATTATATTATTTTCAATATAATCTTAAAATTAGGTGAAATAATGGAAATAAATGGCGTAGAAATAGATGATACTTTTGCTGAAGGATTTGGAATTAAAGTTTCAAGAATGATTGTTACTGCTGCTACTAAACATTTAGCACATATTGCAGCTACTGAAGCTACTGGATACGGTACTTCTGTTATTGGTTGTCCTGCAGAATCTGGTATTGATTGTTATGTACCTCCTTCAGAAACTCCTGATGGAAGACCTGGATATGCAATTATGATTTGTCATATGTCTAAAAAATCTTTAGATCATGAATTACTTGAAAGAGTAGGTCAATGTGTTTTAACTGCTCCTACTGCTGCACTTTTCAATGCACTTGATTCAGAAGATACTTTTAATACTGGTGCAAAACTTAAATTCTTTGGTGATGGTTTTGAATACGAAACTGAAGTTGATGGAAGAAAAATGCATGCTATCCCAATTATGTCTGGTGATTTCTTAGTAGAAGCTAATTTAGGATACAAAGATGGTGTTGCTGGAGGTAACTTCTTTATTATGGGTGATAGTAGACTTAGTGCTATTACTGCTGCTGAAGCTGCTGTAGATGCAATTCACTCAGTACCTGGTGTTGTTACTCCTTTCCCTGGTGGAATGGTTGCTTCTGGTTCTAAAGTAGGATCTAATAAATACTCTAAATTCATGAATGCTTCAACTAATGAAAAAATGTGTGTAACTTTAAAAGATAAAGTTGATTCTGATTTGCCTGATAATGTTGAAGGTATGATGGAAATTGTTATTGATGGTGTTGACGAAGAATCTGTTAAAGAAGCTATGAAACAAGGAATCAATGCTGCTTGCCAAGTTCCAGGTATTGTTAAAATTAGTGCTGGAAATTATGGTGGAGATTTAGGTCCATATCATTTCCATTTACAAGATTTATAGATAGTTATAATTTTTTATAACTATTCTTTTTTTAGCTATTTTTTTTATTTTGTTCTTGTTTTCTTGTTTGTCTGTTTTTATTTTTCTTGTTGTTTTGTTTTAGCTATTTTTTGTTTTATTATTGTTTTTTAGTATTTTTTTATAAGAAATTCAAAAAATAATGTTTTATTTAAAAT
>NZ_MRCT01000027.1 GCF_002208625.1 Methanobrevibacter sp. 87.7 | reverse complement strand
AATATATTTTATATATAATATATGCTAAAATAATCTGAAGTTCTAAAAATGATTAAAAAAATAAAATATTAAAATTTTAGCATAAAAATACAATCAATTTTTTATATAATTTAATTGAAATAATAAACAATATAATGAAGAATAAAAAATTTCAATTAAATATTTTTATTAATAAATCAATTTAATTAATGATATTATGCAATCTTTAAAAATAAGTTTACCTGCGGTAGATGAAGTACGTAAAATTTTAATGGATATGGAAATTATGGATATGGACCATAGAATTAAACCTGAAAAAGACTATGGTTACATTGGTATTACTGCACCCGTTAATGATGAAGAAATTCAAATGATGATAGAAAAAGCAGGAAAAGTAGAAAAAGTTCAAAAATTACTTAATGGAAGACCTTTGGAAATAGAAGTTGTTGATAAAGAATTAGAATTAATTCCAAGATATCCTCATAGTGTTAGAGAAATGCTAAAAGGTAAACTTAGTGACCAAGAAATAACTGATCTTCATAATTCTTATGATATAATCGGTAAAATAGTAATAGTTGAAATTCCAGAAAATTTAAGAAAATATAAAAAATTAATTGGGAAAACCACACTTAAATTTACTAAAAGAGATTCAGTTTACATGAAGAATAGTCCTATAAAAGGAGTTACAAGAGTTAGAGATATTGAATTTTTATGTGGAGTAGATAATCCTATTACAATACATAAAGAACAAAAAATACGTTTAAAATTAGATGTAAGTAAAGTTTACTTCTCACCAAGACTTACTAATGAAAGAAAAAGAATAAGAGATATAAGCCATGATGGTGAAAAAATATTAGATATGTTCTGTGGAGTTGGACCATTCCCAATAGTAATTGCATCAAAAAGAGATGTTGATATAACTGCAGTAGACATAAATGATGTTGCTATTGAATACCTTAAAGAAAACATAAAAATGAATAAATTAAAAGGTAGAATTACACCAATATGTGGAGATATTAAAGAGGTAATTAAAGATAAATTAAATAATCAAAAATTTGATAGAATCATTATGAATTTACCTGGAACAGCATATGATTTTCTTGATTATGCATTTGAACTTATTGCAAATAATGGTATAATACATTATTATGAATTTGCACCTAACTGTGAAGAAGGTAGGAAAAAATTAGAAGACAAAGCAAAAGAGCATAATAAAAAAATAAAAATTGAAAAATGTCATAAAGTACGTTCTACAAGTCCAGGAATGTGGCAAATGGCCTTTGACTGTAGAGTAAACTATTAAATATTAATTAAGATAATAAATTATCTTTATTAAATATTTTATAATAAAAATAATTTTAATAAAAAAACTAATTCTAATAAAAAAAAATAAAAAAAAATATAAAAAAACTAATTTTAATAGAAAATAATTTAAATATTTATAATGGATCAATTATTCCTTTTTCTGTAATTATTCCAGTAATTAAATCATTAGGAATAATATCAAATGCTGGATTAATTACCTCTGTACCTTCAGGGCAAATTCTACAATTTCCATAATGGGTTACTTCATCAGCAGATCTTTCTTCAATTTTAGTATCATATATTGAAATTTCATTATCAAATGTAGAATATGGTGCAGCAACATAAAAAGGAATATCAAATCTTTTAGCTGCAAGTGCAACCATAAAAGAACCTATTTTATTAACAATTCCTCCTTTTGCTACCCTATCAGCACCTATTACAACTTTATCAATCATATTCTGACTCATAAGATAACCACTTGCAACATCACAAATAAGTTTTACAGGTATATTTTCTTGTTGCATTTCCCAAACACTTAATCTAGCACCTTGACCACGAGGACGAGTTTCATCACAAATAACATTAATATTTTTATTTTGTTCATTTGCAGCTCTTATAACACCTAAAGCAGTACCATAATCAACACATGCTAATGCACCTGCATTACAGTGAGTAAGTATTGTATCACCATAATCAATAACTTCAGCACCATATTTACCAATTAATCTATTAATTTTCATGTCCTCATTATACATATCAATAACTTCATCAACTGGATTTTCACTATCTAAAACTCTATCTACTGCCCAAAAAAGATTTTTTGCTGTTGGTCTTGCTGCTTTAATTTCTTTTGCAGCTTTATCCAAATCAATATTATCAAGATATGCAAGAGCCATACCGAATGCTGCAGATACTCCAATAGCAGGAGCACCTCTTACAGTCATATTTTTAATAGCTTCAATAACATCTTTATAATTATCACAGTAAACATATGTTAATTCATCAGGTAATTTTCTTTGATCAATAAGTTTAAGTTTATTATTTTCCCATTCTAAAGTTTTCATAAATATTTATTAAATTTAAAAATTAAAAAAAGTTTTGATAAAATTAAAAAAATAAAACATACACAAAAAATTAAAAATAGATTTTAAAAAAATAAAATAAAAAACTTAGAATAAAAACTAAAAAAAAAGACTAAAACTAAAAAAACCTAGAATAAAAACTAAAAATAAAAAAAAATAAAAAAAGACAAAGTCAATTAGAAATGACTTTGTGGTGTTTGACTACCACCTAAATGATGGTCATGAGCTTTATTACCTGGAATACCATAAGCATCTGCTCTACATTGAGTACATGCTCTAAATACAGGTATTATTTCTTCAACTTGTTCTCTTACTCCTTCAATCATCATACAATCAGGGCGTTGATAATCTTTCATTTTATTTAATGGAATAAGTGGAAGTACATTCATTAATGAAGCACCTCTTTTTGAAACTTCTTTTGCAATTTCAACAATGTGTTTATCATTTAATCCAGGAATTAATACAGAATTAACTTTTACAATAATTCCAAGTTTATTTAATGCTTCAATACCATCAAGTTGATTTTTAATTAAGATTTTTGCTCCTTCAACACCTTTATATACTTTATGATAATAGTGAACAAATCCAACAATATCTTTAAGTATTTCAGGATCAACTGCATTAACAGTTACAGTTACACTATTTACTCCACAGTCTGCAATTTCTTGAGCTTTTTCTGGAAGTAAAAGACCATTAGTACTCATACATTTAATTAACTCTGGATGAGTATCATTTAATTTTTTAAAAAACTCAAATGTTTCTTCATTATCTAATGAATCACCAGGTCCAGCAACACCTACAACAGCAATAGGTTCTTCATCTAAAATTTTATCAACATGTTCAATTGCTTCATCAGCATTTAATACACAACCTGCAACACCTGGTCTATCTTCATCAGGATTATGTAATGACCTTTCACAAAAATTACATCCAATATTACATTTAGGAGCAATAGGTACATGTGCTCTACCTACTTTATCATGTAATTTTTCATTGAAACATGGATGAGCCTTAGTAAGATGTGCAAATTTAGTTGCTCTGTGTTCACCTTGACCTAAATTTGATAAAGGTCCTGTTTGATCATGTTTACTATTAATATCACTCATATTATCTGCCTCTGAAATATTAATATTAAATAAATTAAAGTTTATTCGAAAATATACGAATTAATTAAAATTATATTATAAAATCACATTTATAAATTTTACTATAATTTTATAACATATAATCTTTTTGAAAAATACGATAATAATAAAAAAAATAATTATAAAAAAACCAGTAAGAAAATAAAGAGATACTTAAAATCAAAAAATAAAGAGATAATAAGAATTAAAAAAATTAATAAATTCTTAAAATATTTAAGAAAATATAAATTAACTTAATTCTTTAATATATTCTTCAGCTTTTTCAACATATTCATTCATAATCAATTCATCTGTTGCAACAACTGCAACAATATCCTCCCTTGACATATCCTTAATTATTTTAAATCCTTCTAGAACAATCCTATAAATTCCATCATATATTCTTTTTTGAAGGTTAATAAATGGATTATCTACAACAAAATCATTTGCTCTTGATTCATCTCCATCTAAAATAATTGTATATCTATCTGGTTGATGAACATTTTCTCTACCATACTCTTCCCATAATACTTTAAGAATATTTGGAAGATAATTTTCATCATCAATTAACACTCTTGTTTGATTATCTCCTTTAGAATATTTTACTTTAGCAACATCTTTAAGGTATTTAGTAGATGCAGTTTTTTTCATTTTAATAGCTATAACAAATACTGCATCATCAGGATTTACGAATGCTCTTAAATCCAAAACAGAAGGTCCTAATTGAAGATCTTGAAAGATTTGTCTAATAATCATATCATAAACTTCAGCACCATTTTTGTCATAAGATTCAACTAACATAAAAACCACTAACTTATTGATTATTTCTATTTCCTAAACCAGATACAAGTAATGCTGAACCAACAGCACCAATATGTTGTGAATAATCAGGGACAATAATTTCAATTCCACCTAAAATATCACTTACAGCTTCTACAAGACCAGATATTAAAGAAGTTCCTCCTACTTGAATTAAAGGTTCCCTAATATCAATTTCCTGAAGTTGTTGTTCATAAACTTGTTGAGCTACAGAATGACATGCTGCATCTGCAACATCTTCTTTAGATCCTCCTGCTGCTAAGGTAGTTACTAAATCTTGAATACCAAATACAATACAGTAACTGTTTAATGTAGCATTCCTATAATTACCTTTAACAGCTAAAGGTCCAAGTTCTGTAATATCTACATCTAAACGACGAGAAGTTAAATCTAAAAATCTTCCAGAAGCACCTGCACAAATACCACCCATAGTAAAGTTATCAGGAATACCATTATTTACAGTAATTACTTTGTTATCCATACCACCAATATCTAAAACAGTAGCTTCTCCTCTTTGTTTATCTGCAAGATAAACTGCTCCTTTTGCATTTACAGAAATTTCTTCTTGGATAAGTTCTGCATTTAATTTTTTACCAATAGTTAAACGACCATACCCAGTAGTTCCAATACCATCAATATCATCCCAACCATATCCAGTTTCACCAAATGCATCTGCTGCAGCAATATTAACAGATTCCATAATATCTTTAGTTGCAGTCCATCCAGTACCAATTACTTTATTATTTTCCATTAAAACAACTTTAGTAGTAGTTGAACCAGAATCAATACCCATTGTTAAACCTTCTTGTTTTTCACGAGCAAGGATACTTCTTCTAGCAACAGTAGTTACTAAAGCTTCCATACGAATAAATAATTCATCTGCTTTAGTTTTTTCTGTAAAGGAATAAGTAACTACAGGTATGTGTGAATTTTGTTGTATAAATCTTCTAACTTCATTTCTTATTAATGCACCTTCAGCACATCTGAAACAAGTACATACAAATACTGCATCTGCTTTTGTACGTCCTTCAACAATACTCATAGCACGTGCAATCATTAATTTTAAGTTTGGACTTTGAGCTGAAAAACCAAATTTAAGATAAGATTCTTCAATATAATCTAAATCAATATCAGGAAGTATAATTTCTGCTCCAAATGTTAAAGCAGCTTTTTCAACTTCTTTAAGAATACCACTATATTCTACACCACACCCAACTAATGCAATTTTTACCATACTAGTTTCCTCCTTCTTCACTTAATGAATCTAAAAATGCATTGATTTTATTTACCATATCAAAGGTTTCATCACGATTAGTAGGATATGAAATTTCTAATTTAGGAATATTTTTTTTACGTAAACAAAACATTGCAAGTTCATTAGTTCTTGCACAACCAACACAACCAAATCCAATTGGTGCATCATCAATAATAATAGCTGCTTCTGCATCATCAATTAATGGACCAATTACAGCCATTCTTCCCCTAACTCCAGAAGGAACTTCAATAGCTGCATATTTTAATCCTTTTAAAGGATCTTCTTCAGTAATGTTCATAGGTGGAGAATCTATCTCAGGATCTCTTACTTTTTGAGACATTGCTTTTTGTAAAGCCAATACAGTATGGCCTTTTCTTTCAATTAAATCTCCTAAAACTAAAGAATTGGGAGGATAAATAGCTACCTTTACCATTCTATCACCATAATCATATTATCTCTTTATTTATTTATTTTATAATTTAATCTAATTAAGAATACTTAAAAATCATGATTCTTCTGAATCTTCTTTTTCTATAACTTCATTTACAATATTAACTAAATCATTAACAGGTACTGGTTTTGGTCTTTCAACATAAACTTCTTTTGGATGTTTTAATGCATCACCAACATCACCAAGAATTTGATATTCTTTTTCCATTTGATGGAAACCTTCTCTAGGACCATACCTATGACCTCTACAACGTCTAGGATCTCCAGGTGGGAATCCTCTAGATTTAGTGAATATATTATAAGGATCTAATTTTCTAACTTCTTTTACTGCTTCTTCAACATATTCTTTTTTACCACTAACCATTGCACCATAACAAGTCCATTTAACAGTTAAAGGTAAATCAAGTAAATGCATACGATTAACAATCTGATTTTCACTAACATTAGCTTTAGGTCCTAATATAATCATTCTAATTGCATAATCAGGATCAGATTCTTCAGCAGATAATTTAGGACTCATGCTTAAGTTCGCGGACATATAAAATCTCCCCTTCTTTTAATTTACCAATTAATTCTAAATCAGTTATAACTTTTCCAATAATATTAGTAGCTTCAAATGGTTCAGCAGTTGGACCAAAGTCATTATTTGGTTCAAATCTTACACCAATCAAACCAACATTCTTTTTAACCATGTTAGTTACACCAATAATACCTGCATCAATAGTATCTACATTAGGTGTATTTTCAGGTATAAGTCCTTTAGCAGCTTTAGAATCTCCTTCAAATATAGACATATTCATTCCAGGGAAAGCAAAATGAACTTTTAATTGACCAATTGGTTTCTCAATTAAACCAGTAAGTTTTCTAAAGTACCAAACAGTCCTTGGTGCTTTATCAGTAAGTTCAATAACAGTAATATCTTTTTCAGGATATGCTGTAGTAGTAACTTTACCTTCTTTAATAATATCTAATGTAGTTTCAGGTACTTGAGAAACAACAACTGCATCATCATCTTTAAATCCTTCTCTAACTTGCTCAATACCCATAGAATCTAAGAAATCATTAGCTTCTTTTTGAGTTTTATTTAAAGTCATGATTCTTTGAGGATTTGATTTAACAGTGATAGTATCTCCTAATTTTGCAGAATCAATAAGTTCCATACCTTTAATAACATTACCAACAATAGTATGTGAATTTACTTCTACTCTTTCAGATCTGTAGATATAAATATTACCAATTCCACTACCAGTATTCCTCATAGTAATAGTACCACGTTTACGAACACCAGTTTTTTCAAGAGGTCTTCCAATACCTTGAAGTTGGTAAAAACCAACAAAAGAATTAGAATCATAACCAACTTTAATAACACCATCATCAATTAATGAGAATAAATGTTCTACAGAATTAGGTGAATCAAAATTTGGTTTAATTTCAACATAAGTATATAATTCATAACCTTCTTTTAATTCAGTATCTAAATCATATACAGAAGCACTATCAGTTGTGGTAGTTCTTTCAATAATTGGTTCAATATCCAATATAGTGTCACTTTCATTTAATTTATTAATAGTTTTCCTACCACCAATAACTTCAGCAAAAACTCCTCTGTTACAATCAGGAACTCCATAAGTACTATTATGTTTATCTTTAGAAAAAATAATATGAGTTGACTCATTACTAAATCCAGATAAACTTAAAATTACTTCCAAATCTTTATATTTGTATTCATTATGAGTAGGTTTTAAATCTGTAACAAAAGGACCCACAGCCACTTCTGTTGAAGAAAACCATCTAATATAACAACCAATAAGTTCTTTATATTGATTTTTCCAAATATCAACAAGAGGTTTTGCATCCTCATTATCAGACATCTCAATAATTATACTACCTTTAGGAGTTTTAATTTTAAATTTGTTAATATTCTTTTGAATTTCCTTTTCTCCTTTAATCAAGCACAAAATACTTCCAGGATTATAAGGAGCATTTGAAAATTCAATAGCATCTTTAATAGTAGAGCCATCTTCAATATCTATTTCTTCTCCATTGATTTTTATTAACATAAAATCTCCTTAATTAGATTTTTAAAAATATAATTAATTTTTTATAAAAAATATCTTAAGTAATTATATAAAAAGTATAATAAAAAAATCTTTCTAAATAATATGAAAAGATAATAAAAAAATATAAATTTAAATTAAAAATTACTAATTACCAAATTTCAAAATAGGATTTTCATCCTGTTTAAACACAGATAATTTTTCATTTTCATTTTCTAAATAAAGTACTTTTTCATTTGTAACAGTACCAACAACATTTGTAGATAAAGAGTACTTTTCTAAATTTTCAATAATTTTATCACAATTTTCACTTGGAGCTGTTAAAACAAAACCTGCACCAGGATAAGCTTTAAGCCATACTTCCCAAGGGACTTCATCTAACTTAGGTATTTTTTCAAGATTAACAACTGCACCAACACCAGATGCTTCAAGTAACATTTCTAATGTTCCAAGAATTCCAGGATTACTAATATCTTTACCTGCAGTAGGTAATTTCTCATTTGCAATTTTATTCATAACCATTATTTGATCTCTTACAAGTTGAGGATTTTTATTATAAGTAGTATCCCAATTTAATTTAGTTTCTTCATCATAAAATCTTCCTTCTAAATCAATAGCAACAAGAACTTTATCACCAACATTTGCACCAGAAGATGAAATTATTTTATCTTTATCCATTATTCCAATAATTGCAACACTAACAGAATTATAATCTGCATCAGGATGGAAATGTCCTCCAACCATAGGAACATTAAATTTTTCACAACCACATTTAATTCCTTTAATTAATTCTTCTGAAACATCTTCATTATTTGCTGCTAAAATATTAACCATTGCAAGAGGTTTACCTCCCATTGCAGCAATATCATTCACATTTACTAAAACAGCACAATATCCAGCCCAATAAGGATCTAAATCAATTAATTGACCCCAAATACCATCTGCTGCAAATAATATTACTTGATTATTTCCAATATCAATTGCTGATGCATCATCACCAAAATCTAAAAGGACATCACCAGAAATATTATAAACACTTTTTAATAAGTTAGTAACTTCAGATATAGAATTTTTTCTAGTAACGCCTTTAAAATCTTGAATTAACTTAACTAAATTAGCCAAATCCAAAAAGTACACCTTCTACATATTTTATAAAAATTTTAAAAATAAATTATTTAATTATGTATTTAATTTTCATATATTTTATAATTTCCATTATTTCTAAGGAAAGTTCAGAAATAATATCATTTAAATTAGATGAATCTGATGAAACTTCAAAAAAACTTTTTGAATTAAATAAATCATTAAAAACTTTATGACCTATTTTATCATCATATCCAGATTGAACCTGAAAAATTACAGACTCATTTGATTTATAACCTTTTTCAACAACTTTATCTAAATCACCATCAGTAATACCAATAATTGGAATTTTAAACCTAAATAAAATATCTGATGCAAGAAGTGTTGTATCATCTCCAACAGTAACAACTAAATCCATATCTTTTAAACTATAAACATCTTCTGCAGCATGATCAAGATATCCAATCTTATAAATATTTTTATTAGATTCATGACCAATAACTCTTGGACTTACTTCAGCTCTTCTTAAAAGACCAGTTTTAACAATAGCTGTTTTTAAATCAATTTTTCCAAGTTTATCAACACCATGTTGTTTTATTTTACCTCCAATAATATCAACAATAATACCATCTTCAGTAATAAGTGTTAAAGATTCACTTATAGATTTACCAATTACAGTACCATTAACAAGAATATTTTCCCCAGGACTTACACCATGAATTCTACGTTTAACTACTTCTCCTTTATATTTATTTATATCAATAGTATCTAAATTAGAAAAATGTTTTTTCTTAATTTCAGAAGGAGAAACTTCAATTAAATTAAAATAAGATTTTAATTGAGATATAATATCATATACTAAAGTTTTTTTATCATCCGGTAAATTCCATAAAACAATAGAACCATCATCTTCACCAGGACGTTCAATCTGTATTAATGGAATATTTTCATTAAAATCTTTATCTAAATAATGATTAAATACTTTATATCCAAAAACATGCCCCGTTGTAGAAGATTTACCATAATTAAGTAAGAAAATAATATCCATATTTTCATCTGCAAAAAGAGATAAAGATTCACTTGGAAGTAATTTATGTGAAATATCAATAATATTCTCAAGAGAAGCATCAATAACAGCAGTTCTACCCATTGTACCTCCTAATCTACAATGTACTTCATTATTTTCTGATAAAAAATTAATAATTTTACTTGCATAACCAGAATCTATAATATTTGGACCATGTACTACAACACCAATTTTCATAAAAATCAACTTAAATAAACTATAAAAATAAAATTTTAATAAATAATTATCTCTTAAAATAAAATCACAAAAAACACTCAAAAAAGAGCATCAACTAATAACAACTAAAAACCACAAAAAACACTCAAAAAAGAGCATCAACTAAAATAATAAAAAAACTTAAAATTAAGATTAAATAATTTAAAAGGAAATTTAAATAAATCAAACTTTAAACTACATATTAAAAATAAAATTAATTTTTAATTCTTCTTTTAAATATTTTAGAACCACAAATTTCACAAACATCTTCAGGATAATCTGAAGGATATTCTTTTTTACAACCTTCACAAGTTTTTACCCAATTATATACACCATGAATACCTTCAGTAATAATTGAACTAAAAGGAAGACCTATTATCTTTAAAACATTTTGAATAGAATAATCATCAGTATAAACACAAATATTACCTTTTGTATCTTGTATTTCAAGAGCAAGAGCTAAAAGTTGTTTATCAGGAAAAGATAATCTTAAATCATCACCAGATTTTGAAATAATATCATCTAATTTATTAATATAAATATCTTCAGGACTTTTAATAGTAATTTTTCCTTGATTAATACATTGATCTAAAAGAATTTTAGACTTTAAATCTTTAACTTCATATGTTATTTCAGGAACAGTGAAATTAAAATTATTTTTTGGTTCAAAACCACCAATAAAAGCAGAAGCATCTAAAATATTATATGTTTTAACCATAATTATAAATTAAATTTTTAAAATTAATAAATTTTATTATTAAAATGAAACAAAGCTAAATAATATAATTAAATCTAAAAATATCAAAAATAGGAGTTAAACCATGAAAAGTGCAAGTATGGAAGAACATAAAAAACATGTTCCTATTGATGTAAAATGTGGAGTAATTACATTAAGTGATAGTAAATACGAAGATTCAAAAAATAATGAAAATAATGATATTTCTGGAAAAAATATTATAGAAATACTAGAAGAAAGAAATCATGAAATAAAACAGTATACTATTATTCCAGATGATAAAGAATTACTTTTGAAAACAGTAAAAGAAATGAATAAAAAAGGTATTGATGTTATATTTACTACTGGAGGAACTGGTCTTGAATCTAGAGATATTACAATAGAAACATTAAAACCATTATATGATAAAGAAGTTCCAGGTTTTGGTGAATTATTTAGATTAAAATCATATGAAGAATTAGGTTCAGGAGCTTTATTATCTAGAGCATCAGCAGGTGTTTACAATAAAACACTTATATTTTCAATGCCAGGTTCACCAAATGCAGTTAAAACTGCAATGGACATAATTAAAGATGAAATTGCACATATTGTAAAACATACAAGAAAATAGTTAATATTATAATGATATTAACTAATTAAACTCTTTTTTTAAATACATTAAAAATAATAAAAATTAAAAACTCTTTTTTTAAAAAAATATTATAAATAACTATATTTAATTTTTAAAAAGTTTAAAATAAGATAAATATTAAAATAGCTAAAATAAACTAAAAATAAATTAAATAAAAATTAAATACATTAAAATAATAAAAAATACAAAAAAATAAAACAAAAAAGAAAAAATAAGAAATATAAATTAATTAATCTTCAAAAAACTCACTGACAGAGATTAATGGTTCTAATTTAATACCTTCTTTTTCAAATGCATTTATTGCACCTTCTTCCCTATCTACAACAACAAATGCTCTTTTTACAATTCCACCATTATCTTGAATAACTTTAATTGCTTTAAGTAGAGATCCACCAGTAGTAGTTACATCTTCAACTACAACAACATTATCTCCTTTATTTAATTCACCTTCAATTTGTTTTGAAGTTCCATAACCTTTTTTCTCTTTCCTAATCATTAAAAGTGGAATTTCAGTAAACAAAGAAGATGCAACAGCAATAGGAACAGCACCTAAAGCCGGTCCTGCAATTTTATCAATGTTTTCTCCTTCAATTTTTTCACTTATTAATTCTGCAATTGTTTTAAGAATTTCTGGATTAGTAATAGCTTTTTTCATATTAACATAATAATCACTTTCTTTACCAGAAGCTAAAACAAAATGTCCTTTTTCAAAAACTTTATTTTCTTTTAAAATTTTAATCAAATAATCTTTTGAAGCCATAAAAATAACCTAAATAGTAATTTTATATATCATATGTATCTTTTAGAATAATTTTATCCCCAACAGTTTTAACTAAATCAAATGGGATAATATCTTCACTTTTAGAAGCTCTAATTACATTAGAAATACCTTTCTTTTTAATTACAAGTGATAAAACAGCACCAGTTTCTTTATCAATTTCTACATCATCAACAATACCCATATTGTTAACATCTGAATCTAATACTTCTTTACCAATGAAATCTTTAACTATTCTCATGATGCTTCCTCCAATATTTTAAAAAAATAATATTAATAATATTATGTATTTTAAAGTATAAATAAATTTTAAATAATTTAAAAATATGAAAATTTAAAAAGTAAATGAAAAATAAAAAAATAGCTTTAAAAATTAAAATAAAATATTTAAATAAGAATAAACACCAAAAAACAAACATAAATAATTAAATACAATAAATAAAGATTAAAAAAAAGCACAAATAATAAAATACAATAAATAAACATCAAAAAACAAGCAAAAATAATAAAATATAAAAAATAATTAAAAACTTTCAAAATTGAAAGTAATCAATTATTCATCTCCTTTATTCCAATTTACTACACCATATACAACACAGATAATTAGAAAAATAAATATGAGGATATAACATCCCCAAATCATTGGATCTTCAATTCCTAAAACCATCATATTATCACCTAATCAATTCCTTTAAATGATTTATTAACTAATTCATCATCTAATGGTTTAGTAAGTAAACTTACAACAATTAATAATATTGCAGATATAGGTACACCAAATATTAAAGGATCAATTAAAGGCCATGACATTGCTTGAATTAAAAATGGTTGACCAGTAATAAATTGACAAATACCTAAAGTTGCTGCTGTTTTTTTATACAAGAATATTAAACAGAATAAACTAGTACATAAACCAGAAACAACTCCTGCAATAGCCCCTGCTTTTGTAGTTCCTTTCCAATATATAGATGCAATATATAATGGTAAAAATGCAGCTGCACAAATACCCATAAATAAAGAAGTACCTAATGCAATAATACTTGATGGTAATATATAACCAAGTATTAATGAAATAATAACTGCAAGAAGAATTCCTATTTTAGTAGTACTTAATAAAGAATCATTATTTAATTTTTTTAATGAACCTACAACATCACTACCAAGTGCAGTTCCTTGAGTATGATATAATGCAGATAATGTACTCATTGCTGCTGCAAGTAATGTTAATAAGAATATATAAACAAACCATTCAGGAAGCGCCATATTAATAAATGTAGGTATAATCTTATCAATATTTCCACCTACAACTTGAACTGCAGTTTTACCTAATTTTTGATAGAAGTATACATTAGATAATGAACCTACAACATATGCAGTAACTGGCATTACAGCAATAAATATTCCACCAATTAAAACAGACCTATTTAATTCTTTATCAGATTTAACTGTCATGAAACGTACAATTAATTGTGGTTGAGCAATAGTACCAATACCTACACCCATAATTAATGTAGATACTAAATACCACCAGAAAGGACTTCCAAATTTAGGGAAACTAGTCCATCCAGTACCTCCTTGAGCAAGTGCTTCTTTAGGATACAATGGAGCCATGTTTGTTAATGCCATATTTGCATTAGTTATTCCACCTAAATGCCAGAATATAAAGAATAATAAGAAAATCATTCCACAGAACATAATAGTTCCTTGTAAAGCATCAGTATACATAACACCTTTAATACCACCATAAAATACATACATTGCAATAATTACAGATAAAATAAGTAATGCTAATTGGAAATTAATTGAAAGTGATGTTTCCATAAATCTTGCTGCTCCAATAAGTACTACAGAAGAATATAATGTCATACCTAAAAATATAATAAGTCCTGCAAATATTTTTAAAAACTTACTATTATATCTAAGAGATAAGAAATCAGGAAAAGTAACAGAATTTAAATTAGCTCCAATTTTACGTGTTCTTTTACCTAAAAATACAAATGCAATAAATATACCAACTACTAAATTCAAAAGAGCAAGCCATAAAATACTCATACCATATTGACCTGCAATACCTCCAAAACCAACAATTGCCGCTGTAGAAATAAACGTTGCACCATAACTTAATGCCATAATATAAGGGTGAGTATCTCTACCTGCAACTAAATAATCTTCAGAGGAATCTGTTCTTTTATATGCAACATAACCTACAAATACAACCATGAATAAGTAAACTATGAAAACAATACTTAATACCAAATAATTCATTTTAAACCTCTAAATTTAATCAAAATAGAATAAAAAAACTAAAAATAATTTAAACTATTATAATCAACCAAATAGAATAAAAAAATAGAATAAACATAATCCTATTAAATCAATAAAACATATATAAATTATAATAGCTTTTAAATGTTAATATTATTAGTTGATTCATAAAACAATGGAAATAATTATAATTTAATAATTTAAATAAGAAACAAATTCTAATCATTTAAATAAAAAAATTAATAACTCCAATATTTAATCTAAAATTTATTAAAAAATTCCACATACTAATTATAACCT
>NZ_MRCT01000268.1 GCF_002208625.1 Methanobrevibacter sp. 87.7 | reverse complement strand
AAACACTAAAAACTAGAAAAAACACCAAAAAAACAAAAAATAACACGAAAAACTAGAAAAAACACCAAAAAAACAAAAATTAAAAAATTTAAAGTTAAAAAAAATAGTTTAAATTTTAAAAATCATACATTGTAACTTCAAATTCTTTATAAACATCAATAAGATACTTTGAGAAATCTTTAAATCCAAGTAAGCTTGCTTGATTATATAAATTAAAATACTCTGCAATAGGAATATGTCTTTCACAAACACCATCTTTTAAACAATAGCCACATCCAGTACAAGGAATAGCAACTGAATCATTAATAATATCTGTAGCTTTATTAAGTAATAATACTTCATTAAGTGTTATTGGTTTAAAATCTTTAAATGTGTTAATATTATCTTTTAATTGTTCTAAATTACTTACACCAGATAAAACATAAGATACATTATCTAAACTTCCAGAAAATCTTAAACCCCATTTTGCTATAGAATCTTCTGGATGATAATTTTTTAAGATCTCTTTAGCAGAATCAGGCATATTTACAATAGTTCCCCCTTTTAATGGTTCCATTACTAAAATTTCAAGACCATATTCTAATGCAATTTCATAACATTCGCATGCTTCAATTGATTCATTTTCCCAGTCTACAAAATTAATTTGTAAAAGTATAAAATCAAGTTCAGGATGTTCATCTAAGATACTTTTTAATAATTCTGGTTTATCATGGAATGAAAATCCAATTTTTTTAGCTTTACCTTCTTCTTTTAACTTATTAATAAAACCAAAACAATCTGCATCTTTAAATATTGTTTTACTCCATGTACTTAAATTATGTAACATATAATAATCAAAGTAATCTACACCACATCTTTGGATTTGAATATTAAAGATTTTTTCAATATCTTCTTCTTTTTCAATATCAAATAAAGGTAATTTATTTGATAAGATAAATGAATCTCTTGGATATTTATCAACAAGTGTTTTTTTAATTGCTTTTTCACTTTCACCATTATGATATGGATAAGCTGTATCAAAGAAATTAACATTATTTTCCATTGCAGTATCAACCATTTCTTGTAATTGATCAATATCAATATTTTCCACATTATCCCCAATAATTGGTAATCTCATTAAACCTAAACCAAAATTTGCTGTCATATAAATCAAACCTTAAAAATTAAATTCCATATAATTCTATCTATTTAATATTATTTATATTATTAATCAAAAACACTTTCCATAAATTAAAAATGTTAAAAATTTAATTAGATACACATTAAAGTATTAAATTAAGTAAAAATTAGAATATAATTT
>NZ_MRCT01000267.1 GCF_002208625.1 Methanobrevibacter sp. 87.7 | reverse complement strand
GAGTTAATACTATAAAAAAAGACTAATTTAAATTAAAAAATATTTTTCATAAATATTTAATAAAAATATTAAATTAACATTTTAATAATACTACCAATCAAACTAAAAAAACATTCTAGAATATAATTAAAACATCAATCAAATTAAGAAACATTCTAATATAAAATTAAAACATTAAACTAATTAAACTAAGATTTTTAATAAAAATATTTAATAAAAAATATTATATAAATAAATTAAAATCATAAAACTATTGAGATTGTACTTTTGATTTCATGTATTCAAAAATTTGATCATGAGCTTCTTCATCTTCAAGAGCAAATTCAATACTAGTCATTAACCATTCCATACGATTACCAATATCATAAGTATGACCATCAAATATAGAACCATAAATTACATTTAATTTAGCAAGTGCATCAGTTAATTGAATTTCTCCACCTACTCCAGGTTCAGTGTTTTCAATATGTTCAAATATATCAGGAGTTAAGAAGTATCTTCCCATAATAGCAAGATTTGTTGGAGCATCTTTTAAAGCAGGTTTTTCAACAAGTTTATCAATTTTATAAACAGTATCCTCAACTGGTCTACCATCAATAATACCATATCTTTCTACTTTTTCATCTGGAACTCTTTCAACAGCAATAGCTGAAGAATTATATTTTCTATATACATCAATCAATTGTTTAGTACAAGGAACTTTACCTCTAGTTATAGTATCACCAAGCATTACAGCAAATGGTTCTCCACCAATATGTTTTCTTGCACAATAAATTGCATCTCCAAGTCCTTTTTGTTCTTTTTGACGTACATATGTAATATCAGCTAAATCAGTGATATCTTGAATTCTTTTTAATTCTTTTAATTTACCTTTTTCTTTTAAAGAATGTTCAAGTTCAAAAGATTTATCAAAATGATCTTCAATAGATCTTTTATTTTTACCTGTTACAATTAAAATATCATCAATACCAGATGTTACTGCTTCTTCAATTACATACTGAATAGTTGGTTTATCAAATACTGGTAACATCTCTTTTGGTTGTGCTTTTGTTGCAGGTAAAAATCTAGTTCCAAAACCTGCTGCAGGAATAACTGCTTTCATCTTATCACCTTTATAAAAAAATTTCTAATAACACTTATAAAAAATAAATAAATTTTATTAATATAATCTTTAATTTATATCTTTAAATAAGTTTACATTTTAAAATTATACTTAATAAAATATTTAAAATATACTAAAATTAAAACCAATAAAATATAAGAATTTAAAAATATTATAAAATAGCTAATTAAAACATAATAAACTCAATATTTAATATTATAA
>NZ_MRCT01000266.1 GCF_002208625.1 Methanobrevibacter sp. 87.7 | reverse complement strand
ATATGGTTTAGTAAGTATAATTTTTTTAATTTGTTAATTTTTATTTAAAAAATATAATTTTATTTATTTATAATAATCTTTGTTGATCAAAATGTGTTGCAGTTGGTATTTTATCTGTAAATTCTGGAAGATCTATATAATTTTCAATATCAACTTTTTTAAGATTTTCCTTGTTTTCTCCAGTTGAATATAATACAATATCTGGATAATTAAATCTTGCTTTATTTAATGCTTGAACAATTGAAGATACTTCATTTAAATGATATAAATCTTCACCAATTGCAATTTGTGTTTTCATCTCATCAAATTTAGGATATTCAGGTAAATCAATAAAGATATAATCTTTATCTATATTATAATCTTCAGCGATTTCTCTTTCTGCTTTTCTTAAATCTCTTTCTTTGATTTTAAATACTTCTGTAGGTTTTTGGAATCTATTTAATCTAATGGTTTTAATTCTTTTAAGTAATTGTCTATTTTCTAATCTTTTTATAATGTCTTTTGTAAATTCATTATCACTGTCTTTACATTTCCAAATCATTTCATTATCATCATAAATACTAAGTTTTCTAGGATTTATATTACTACTTTTAATAAATTTTGTTAATGCTCTTCTAAACATTGCATTTATTATTCTTGTTGTATGATGTTGATATACACTTGGATACATAAAGTATCTTGCTACAAGCATAGATTCTGCAGCTTGAACACCTTTAATATCTAATACTAAGTATTTTTCTAATTTTAGATTTGTAATTATTCTATCTACATCAATTACACCATAAGCTACACCAGTATAATGTGAATCACGTATTAAATAATCCATTCTATCTACATCTAATTCACCAGATATAATAGGTCCAAGTTTACCTTTACCATTAATAATATCAACTATTTTATCTAGATTATAATTTTCACTAAGTTTAGTGGATATTGATGTATTTTTAATAACAAATGCTGTAAGTTCTTCATGTTTTACATTCATAACTGATTCAGAAACATGTGAAAATGGTCCATGACCTATATCATGTAACATTCCAGATAATCTTACAAGTTGTAATTCATCATCTGTTAAGTTAAGTTCTTTTCCAAGTAATGAAGCAAGATACATAGTACCTATACAATGTTCAAATCGTGAATGATTTGCACCTGGATAAATTAATGATGTAAAACCTAATTGTTTTATACGTCTAAGTCTTTGAAATTGTGGATAATCCATAATTTCTTTTTCGAGTTCAGTTATTGGAAGATCTCCATGTATACTGTCTCTAATAAATTTATTATATTTTAACATTAAAACCACATTAAAAATTTATAAAATATATTATGAATTTTTTTAATTTATTAGTCTTAATTT
>NZ_MRCT01000265.1 GCF_002208625.1 Methanobrevibacter sp. 87.7 | reverse complement strand
TTATTATATAATTCTAGTTTATCTATTTGAATTAAATATTTTTATTATTAAATATAATGTAATTTCTTATTGTTTTTTGTCAGTTAATGCTTTAAATCCAATAGGTACAGTACTATATTTAGTTCCAGCAGCATGAATTACATCTTCAATTTTATCTGAAACAAAGGATCTAGGTTTCCATGGTTTATTTTCATCTTCACCTACAAGGAATACTTCATCAACAATATTTTCTTCAAGTAAATGAATTAAAATACTACTAACTATTCCACCATCTTGACCTGTTACATTATCAGATTTTGCAGAGAAAACTTCAATATATTCACCTACTGGTTTCTCATCAATATCTTCAGGTAAAATATCAGTACTTACATAGGTTCTAGGACAAGCAAAATAACATGCATGACAATCTTCTTTACAGTCACCATATACTTGTGGTTTTCTATCATTAATTTGAATTATGTTTTCAGGACATACATATTCACATGCACCACAAAGTACACATCCACCTACATTAATAACATCTGCTTCAAGATTAGTAAATTGACATTTCTCAGATTCTTCTCTTGAGATTTTATCACTTAAATGTCTTTGTGATAATACTTGTCTTCCAACAGATTCTCTAGTATGGATATTTTTAAGGTTTCCTTGAATTTTTTTATTTGCAATTCTTTCTAAAAGTTTAAGTCCTTTTTCACTAAGTGGTTTTTTAGTAAAAAGACCTTTTTTAACACAATCATCAACTATTTTTTTACCTTTTTCTGATCTAACTATGATTGTAGAATATCCTTTTGGTGAACCTACAGAACCTACAGATATATCAGATAAATCTGCAGTATAATCTGTACAAATATTACAGTTTTTACGACTGAAGATTTTAGTTTCAGCAACAGGGATAGCAAATTCAGTACCATCATTTTTATAAACTTTAAATTTACCTTTTTCTATACGGAACTCTTTTACATCATACATTTCTATATCATTTTCTTTTAAGAATTCTTTAAGATATTTGTATGAATAATTTTCCATACAGAATAATCCTATTTTTATATCTATTGGTGATCCTCCAGTTATATCTGAATATTTGTTAATTTTAGTAGCAGCTAAAATTTGACATGGAGTTCCAACCATAGCAGTTTTAATTTCACTCATTTAATCACCTTTCTATATTAATAAAAAATTTAATCAAATTTTAAATCATTTATAAATAGCATATTAATGTATATTATTTAATAAATTTAAACTTTATTAAAATTCATACAGTTTTTTAGAAAAATTTTAATTTAAAATATTTGTTTATTTAGAATTCATATTATAGATGTATTAAGATTACTAAGTAATTTATATATAAATTAAAAATAATTGTTTTATTTAC
>NZ_MRCT01000264.1 GCF_002208625.1 Methanobrevibacter sp. 87.7 | reverse complement strand
ACTTAAATAAGAAATAAATCTTTAATTAATTAAAAATAGCTAATAAAAATTAATAAAATTAAAAATTAAATAATAATTTAATAATTAACTAATAAAAAATAGAACAAATTCAAAAATTACAATATAAATTCATTTAAAATATTGTCATTAACACCATAAGGTTTTTTAGAATAAAAATGTTTAGCATGTTCAACAATTAAACTATGGAACTCTTGATAATCCTCCACAGAACCTTCAAAATTTTTTTCTAAAACTTTTTTAATTTTACTATAAGAATTTTTTTTAGTAATAAAACCTAAATAAAATAAAATTCTTTTTAAATATACAGAAACAATTATCTCTTTTTGTTTATAAGCAAATAAACGTATTGAATCAGCAGTTTCCTTACCAACACCTTTTACTTTTAAAATTTCAGATCTAGAAGGTGTCCTACCATTTAAACTAATACAAAATTCAGTAATATTAATAAGATAATTGAATTTTTGATTATAATAACCTGCAGGTTTAATAGCATTTTTAACTTCATCACTTTTTTCATTTAATAAAATTAAAAAGTTTTCTGCAAAATTTTCACTATTAAAATCAATTAATTTATTTAAATTACGTAATGATTTTTCAACAGAAGGCCAAGAAGTATTCTGTGTTAAAATAGCTCCTATAATAATTTCAAATCTTTCATTATCATTTCTTGGAAAATTATAATCACCAGGATGATAACCTTTAATTGAACCTGTTTTAGTCGGATTTATACCCTCATAGTTAATTAATGGCCACCAACCTTGATAAGAATAATTTTCTAATAATTTATCATAAATTTTATTAAACGTTGATTTATTATCTACCATAAAATTATCATACCTAATATAAATTTTTAATAAACTTTGATGCTATATATATTTTCATTACTTATAAAATTAATTAAATTATTTAAACAATAGTAAAAATCAATTAAAATTTTAATATAAAGTATAGAAATATAGTTTAATGAAAAATAAAGCAATATATAATTTTTAAAATATTTATAATAAACAAATAAACATAAGATTTTAAACTTTTAAAATGAAAATCATAAATTTATAATAGTTAAAATATAAAGCTAAAATTATTTTTAACAGTTTATTTTAAATTAAAAATAAAAAACAAGTACAGAATTCTTAAATTAAACTAAAATATAATAAATTAAAACAAAATATAAATTAAATAATCTAATTAAAAATTAAATTAGATCATAGCTAGTTTTAGTAAAACAGATCAAATAATAAATATAGTAAAAATAATACAAGAAATAACAAAAAATTTAAAAAAATAAGAAAATAAAAACCAAAAAATAGCTAAAAAAACCAAAAAAATAAGAAAATAAAAACCAAAAAATAGCT
>NZ_MRCT01000263.1 GCF_002208625.1 Methanobrevibacter sp. 87.7 | reverse complement strand
ATTGATTTCAAACTTTTATTTTTTATATTAAACTTTTTATTTAGTTAATTTATATTAAACATAGTTTATATTTAAGTAAAGTTTATTTTAATCAATTTAATTTTAATTTAAACTTTTTTAATTATTATTTATTTTGTTTTGTTAATAGGTTATCTTTATATATTTCTAAAATAATACTTTATTATTTAACTATTATTTACTTTTAATTTTTTAGTTAAATGTATTTTATAATTATTATGTGGGCTTTATAAAATCTTATTTTAAAATTTTTATTGTTGGTTTTATTTAATTTTATAAGCTATTATTTTTAATTCATATTTAGTTAGTGATAGAATGAGTTTAATTGAAACATTTATAGTTATTTTAATTATAATCTTTATAGGTTATTTTTCTAAAAGGATTAATTTACTTGAAGTAAATAATGTAGATACCTTAAATAAAATTGTAATTAATATAGCTATGCCATGTTTAGTATTCTCATCATTATATACAACAAATACATCTTTATTTCCTAAGTTAGGTATGCTTCCTATTACAAACCTTATTGTTTGTGGAATAATTGCTGCATTAACTTATGGAATTTTATCTCTTAAAAAAATAGATACTAAGAAAAAATGGAGTATTGTTTTAGTTGCGACTATGGCAAATACTGGGTTCTTTGGTTATCCTTTATGTTTAGGAGTATTTGGTAATGAAGGATTAATTAGAGCTATATTCTATGATGTAGGTACTACTATATTATTTATCTTATTTAATTTCTTATTTATATTCATATTTGGTGGTAAACTTAAATCTGTTTTAAAAACAATTGTAACTTTCCCATTATTATGGGCTGTTGTTTTAGGTTTATTATTTAATATATTTAATATACAAATAGGTACTGTTGCTACTAATGTTTTAGATTATCTTAAAGTAGTTACTGTTCCTTTAATCATGTTATCTTTAGGTTTATCCATTGATTTCAGAGGAATTAAGAAAAGTTTAAATTGGGCAGCTTTTACTTCTGTATTTAAACTTATAGTTGCTCCTATTGTTGCAGTTTTCGTTTTAAAACTTTTAGGAGTTAGTGGTTTTGAGTTCCAAATCGGTGTTATTGAAGCAACTATGCCACCTGCAATGTTAGCTTTAGCTCTTGCAATTAATTATGATCTTGATGTTCATATTGCATCTGATTGTATTTTTGTTGATATGATTGTGAGTTTAATTATTTTACCTATTGTTATGTCAATTGTATAATTAATAGAATTTTTTAATTCTATTTTTTTATATTTAATTAATTATAATCTTAAAGTATGATTTTAAGTAGAAATTTAATTTTTATAAATTTTTAATTAATTTTTATATGTTTTTTAGTTTTTTTACTTTTTTATGTATTTTTATAG
>NZ_MRCT01000262.1 GCF_002208625.1 Methanobrevibacter sp. 87.7 | reverse complement strand
TACTTGAATAGCTATAAAATAAAAATTAAATAATTTTACTATTTAAAACTTATTAAAATCCAAATTAAAGAAATTCAAAATCTTAAGTTAAAAAAATTAAAAATAAAGAAAATTATTTAGAATGTTCAATTATAACAATATTTATTCCATCGGGATCTTGAAACATTGCCATATAACCAACAGATATTTCAGTTGGTTCTAAACTAAATTTAATTCCTTTATTTTTTAAAGATTCAACCTCTTTATTAATATCCTCTACAAGCATACCTGTAGCAAATAATCCAGGACTATTAACATTATCTTTAATAAGTTCTATTAAAACATCCCCTTCACCTTTCATTAAGGTAATTACAGAACCATTTGGAGGATTAATAGTTTCTTCAACTTCAAAACCAAGTAATCTGTAAAAATCAATAGATTTATCCATATCACTTACTATTCTTGTACTATACTTAATTTTCATTTTAATCACCATAATTTAAAAAACCTTAATTTATAAACTAATAAACTAAGACTAAAAAATTTAAAAAAACCTTAATTTATAAAATCCAATAAACTAAGATTAATAACTTTTAAATAAATTAAATTTAATTAATCATCACTTTTTTCACAACGTTTTTGAGCATCTCCAAAATTATTTTCATAAATATGAGCACTAATAGAATGAATAGTAATAGGTGCAATTTCAACACCAACTTCATCTGCAACATGTTGAGCTAAATATGTAAGACCTACTGCATTAGCAAACCATGCACCATAAATATCATGACTTCTCCAAAGACCAGTAGTATAAAGTTTATTATGTCTAATTTTAAAATCAACAAGAATTAAACAAGGAACTTCATCATTTACAGTATCTAAATGTGGATCCCAAGTTACTGAAATAGCTCTACGAGATTCTTTACAATTTTTTAATCTATCAATAGCAACTTTAATTTGATCAATTCCAGTATAACCTTCTTCATCTTTTTCATTAGGAGGATAAACTTCATAATTTCTTAATCTACTACCATAAGTATATACAAATCCTGGATTATCCCTACTTAAAAATTGTTCTGCATATGTTTTTACTCTATCTCCTGCCCAAAAGTACCCTTCAGGAATTTTAATGTTTTCAATATTAACATATTCTTTACCTAAACCAAAAAATCCATTACTTTGTTTTCCAAGAGGTGTTTTAATTCTTGTTACAACATTTAATAATTCTTTTGTAAGTGAACCTCTTTCATCATTTACGAAATGACCTTTAGAATATATTAATTTAACAAGATCTTCCCAACAATCTGCAATATCATCATTTTCAACAACATAAACCATAATATCATTAACCTGAATTAATAAACTATAAAATTAATTTTTATAATTTATAAAAATTATAATTATATTTAATTATAATTTAAAATTATTAATATTTATAAATAAT
>NZ_MRCT01000261.1 GCF_002208625.1 Methanobrevibacter sp. 87.7 | reverse complement strand
ATAATAAAGTTCTAAAAAATTATTATCAAAGAATTTTTAAAATTAAAAATATTTAACTTTTAATTTAATTTTAACAACTATTTTAAAATATTTACCAATAAACTCTTTTTAAAAATAAAAATAGCTAAAAATATGTTTTAATAAACTCATTTAAAAAAACAATATTTATTAGATAATCTATTTTTAAAAAAAGAAAAAGAAATAAAATTAATTTCATTAACTTAATCTTTTTCTTGTTTTTTAGTGGAAGCAATACCTTTCCAGTAACCAAATGCATAACCAATGATTATTGCACCAATAGCTGCTTGTACTGCAAAGAGTAAACTTTCAACTTCTCCAGAAGGAGGTTCCCAAAGTGATTCGAACCAAGGGTGATAACCAATTTCACTTACAGCATCAGAACCTTGATCATCAGCTCCTCCAAAGAATCCTTGATCTTCACCTAAACCACTGTACATTACAAATGGAGCAACTAAAAGAATAATAACTAAAATTAATAAAATTAAATTTTCATGTTTCATTTAGTCATCACCACTTGGAATATCTTTTGGATTAATAATATGTAATTTTTCTAAAAGTTCAGGTTTATATGCAAGTAAACCATTCCAGATAATTACAGTAAGTAAACCTTCAGCTATACCTAATGGTATTTGAGTAGGCATAAATATTATAAAGAATTTAGCAAATGCTGTTCCAAAATTAGGTACAGGGAAAGCAAGAGCAAGTTGAACAGAAGTTACGAAGTATGTCATAATATCTGCCATAAATGCAGTTAAAAATATTGCAACTTTTGTATTAACATTACCTTTAAGACAAGCTTTATAAATCAACCAACCTACAAATGGTCCAACAATACCCATAGATACACAATTTGCTCCTAAAGTAGTAATTCCACCATGAGCTAAAAGTAAAGCTTGGAAAATTAATACAATAGTTGCAAGTACACCAGTAATAGCAGGTCCAAATAAAGCTACACCTAAACCATTACCACATGGATGTGAACAACTTCCAGTTACAGAAGGCATTTTTAATGAAGATAAAACAAACATAAATGCACCTGATACTGCAAGTAGTGCTTTTGTTTCTGGATACTCCTCTGTAATTTTTTTAATTTGATAGATTCCATAACCAACAATAGGTATCATAATAATATACCATACAAGACACCATAAAGGTGGAAGAAATCCCTCCATAATATGCATTATTAAATCTCTCCTTAGTTTTTATTAAAATCAAGTAAACTTAATATAAAATTAAGTGTAATTGATGTTAATAGTATATAAAATTGAATATATAAATATTTTCATAAAATATAAAAAAGTTACATTTAATATAATTAAATAAAAATTGTGTTATATAGGTTATTTATTGAAATAAGTATATAAAATTTAAGTATAATTTAAAATAATTATATTTTAATTTAAAAAAAATAAACAAAAAACATAATTTGACGATAATATTTAAT
>NZ_MRCT01000260.1 GCF_002208625.1 Methanobrevibacter sp. 87.7 | reverse complement strand
AAAAACAATAAATAACTAATTTTAAACAAAAATCTAAAATATTAAAAATTTAATATAACAATTTTTTATTAAAATAATATATTTTTAAAATAATTAAAACTAAAAAACATTATAAAAAATAAAATTAAAATAATTAAAAATAGCTATAAAATAATTAAAATAAAATATAAAAACTAATTTTTAATCTCACTTTCAACTAATTTTAATGCTTCTTCAATTATTTGATCCATATTATAATATTTATACATACCTAAACGTCCACCAAAAATAAGATTATTCTCATTTTTAGCAAGTTTTTGATATTTTTCAAATAACTTATTATTTTTATCATTATTTACTGGATAATATGCTTCCATACCTTTTTCCCAATTTTGAGGATATTCATGAGTAATAATTGTTTTAGGAGAATCTGCACCTTCAAAGTGTTTATGTTCAATAATCCTTGTAAATGGTGTTTCTGCATCAGTATAATTAATTACAGCATTTCCTTGATAATTATCAATATCCAAAGTTTCAGTTTCAAACCTTAAACCACGATATTCTAATTCACCATAACAATAATCATAGTATTGATCTATCATACCAGTAAATAAAATTTTATCAGCAATATTCTCCCATTTGTCTTTATTAGTAAAGAAATCTGTATTTAATTTAACTTCAATACCATCAAGAAGTTTTTCAATTATTTGAGTATATCCTCCCATTGGTATTCCTTGATATAAATCATTGAAATAATTATTATCATATGTTAAACGTACAGGTAAACGTTTAATAATAAATGCTGGAAGTTCAGTACATTTTTTACCCCATTGTTTTTCAGTGTATCCTTTAATTAATTTTTCATAAATATCTCTACCTACTAAACTAATAGCTTGTTCTTCAAGATTTTTAGGATTTGTAATACCTGCTTCTTCTTTCTGTTTTTCAATAATAGAAATAGCTTCTTGTGGAGTTTTAATATTCCACATTTCATGGAAAGTATTCATATTAAATGGGAGATTATATAATTCACCATTATAATTTGCAATTGGAGAATTTGTAAAACGATTAAATTTAGCATATTTATTAATATACTTCCATACCTCTTCATTACTTGTATGAAAGATATGAGCACCATATTTATGAACATTAATTCCTTCTTCATTATAAGTATAAACATTTCCACCAATATGATTTCTTTTCTCAATAACTAAACATTTATATCCTTTATCAGTCATTTCACGTGCAAATACTGAACCAAAAAGTCCAGATCCAACAATTAAATAATCATAATCCATATAATCACAATAATAATTTATAATTTATATAAAATTTTAATATTATAAAATAGCTATTAATATAATAAATCCTAGATTAAATTTTTATAAAATAACTAAAGTATTATTTAATATAAATCTTAATAAAAAATCTATATTTTTAATAATATATAATTCACTTTTTTTTAAAATTAAAGAAGATATAATTATTATAA
>NZ_MRCT01000259.1 GCF_002208625.1 Methanobrevibacter sp. 87.7 | reverse complement strand
AATAATAAAAAACTTTTAAAAAAAATAACTAAAAAAATAACACAAATAGCTAAAAAATTATTTTAAATCTAATTAATAAAAAATAGCTAAAAATTATAAAAAATATTAAAATAGAAAAATAGCTAAAAAAATAAAATATAAGATCTAATGGTTATTAACAATTAAATCTCTTAAAGTATCAATATCAGCACTTACTTTAGTAGGTTCAACAGATGCTTTAATAGCTGTATCTGGATCTTTAAGAACATGACCAGTTACAACACAAACAACTTTTTCACCTTTTTCAACTACTCCATCATCTACTAATTTTCTTAAACCAGCGATAGAAGCAGCAGAAGCAGGTTCTACACCAATACCTTCAGTTCTTGCTAAGTATTTTTGAGCATCAAGAATTTGATCATCAGTAACTGTTTCACAATATCCATCAGAATCATATATAGCATGAAGTGCTTTAATACTTGATACTGGAGCACCAATACGAATAGCTG
This sequence comes from Methanobrevibacter sp. 87.7, assembly GCF_002208625.1. Classification (GTDB taxonomy): domain Archaea; phylum Methanobacteriota; class Methanobacteria; order Methanobacteriales; family Methanobacteriaceae; genus Methanarmilla. The sequence continues at coordinate 1,024 of NZ_MRCT01000259.1, read as the reverse complement.
TTGCAATTGTTTCAGGATTTTCAACAGGTTCCATTTTCATACTATGTTTTTTAAATGCATGAGCAATAGGTGCTGCACCTTCAGCTTGAATACCAGTCATCATTGGTAAATCTTCAATAAAACCAGCATTATGGAATTCAGAAACACCTTTCCAAATAGCTGAAATATTTCCTGCATTACCTACAGGTAAAATAATTCTATCAGGTGATTTCCAACCTAAATCATTTACAATTTCATAACCAATAGTTTTTTGCCCTTCTAATCTAAATGGGTTAATTGAATTTAATAAGTATAAATGTTTTTCACGAGCAAGTTGAGTCATTGCTTTGAGAGCTTCATCAAAGTTACCATCAATTGAGAAAACTTCAGCACCATGGAACATAGCTTGTGCAAGTTTACCTAATGCAACTTTACCTTGAGGTAAAAATACAATACACCTTAATCCTCCACGAGCAGCATAAGCAGCAAGAGAAGCTGATGTATTACCTGTTGAAGCACATCCTACAGTATGAACTCCAAGTTCCATAGCTTTAGTCATACCGACAGTCATACCTCTATCTTTAAAACTACCAGTAGGATTAGATCCTTCAACTTTAACATACAAATCTACACCTAATTCATCACCTAATTTATCACAATGAACAAATGGTGTTCCACCTTCATCTAAAGATACAATTTTATTTTCATCTACAGGAATACATTCTTTATATTTCCAAACATTTTGACGACGTCCATCAAATATACTTTTATCTACATCAAAATCAGGTACTGCTTCTAAAATAGAACCACATTTTGGACATGTATAAATGATTTCATCATCTGGAAATTCTTCACCACATGATACGCATCTTATCATAATATCACTTAATAAATAATATAATAAATTTTAATTAAAATTAATTTATTAAAAATTTCTATAAAAAAAATTGTTAAATTTCAAAATTAAATCTTTTATATAATTTAAATCTAATATTAAAAAGAATAAAATTTCAAAATGATATAAGTTATCTTTAATATATATGTT
>NZ_MRCT01000026.1 GCF_002208625.1 Methanobrevibacter sp. 87.7 | reverse complement strand
TAATTAGAATATAAAATTAGAATTAAAAAGAGATTATATTATAAAAAATATTTAAAACAAATAATATATGATTAAAAAATATATTCTTAAGTTAAATAAATAATAGAGTAGTTTAAATAAAAAAAATAAAAAAGAGTAATAGTTAAAATTTAACTATTATTTACTTGATAATCAATAGCTTCATCAACTAAATGTAAAAATTGATCTTTAGCAGAATATGGAATCATAGCACCAGCAGCAATATCATGACCTCCACCTTGACCACCAAAGTTAGATGAAACTTCATTAAGTGCTTTACCTAAATTAACACCTTTATCAACTAACTCTCTAGTTGTTCTTCCAGATATTTTAATATCTTTATGTAATCTAGATAAACCTAATACTGGTTTATCTTCATTAAGTAATCCTACAGATAAACCAATACTTGCAATTGTGCCCATAACTTTTTTAATAATTTGATCTTCACTATATAAATATTGAATAGCATTAAGTTGAACTGCTCCTTCTTTCTTAATCCAATCCATACCTTTAATTAACTGATTTCTATAGTTAGATCTTAATTTTAAAGCAACATCAAGTGCTTCTCCACGTTCACCTAAAGCTAAACTTAAACCTAAACCATATTTCTTATTTTTACCACATGCATCAAGAATATCTGAGAAATCTTCAAGATCTCTAAGAGAAGATACTTCTTTAGGAACAGTATAAATATCAGATAGAATTTGTGGATTTATTTTAATAAGTTCATCTTTTACAATATCTTGTTCTTCACCAGGAAGTTCAGAAAATTTTATTGCATAAGAAACTCCCATATCCACTAAAAATTCTTGTGAAGCTTCTAAATCTCCAGTTAAACCTTTAAGTGCTGGTTTAAATGTATATGCTAAAGACTTATAAAGAGGTTCTGTATTTTTAGATGCTATTTTTAAACCTTCATTAACCTCTAAAACACCAGATTCTAATGCATCATTTAAAATTAATTGATTCATACCAACAAATTTATTTTGACATTGCATATCACCAAATGCACCTACAAGTGCAAGGCAAGCTAAATGTTTTTTATTCATATCTCTTATAACAAGATATGAAGAACCTGCTCCACTTAACTCTTTACTACCATCAACACCAAATAAATGTGGATTTACATGAATTACATTATCATTAGGTTCAATATCAGCAGGTTGATGATGATCTGCAATAATAACATCTGCTTTAAATGAATTTATAGGTTTTAAACATGCACTTCCCATATCACAAAATACAAAAATTTCATAGTTTTCTTTTTTTAATTCTCTTAAAACATCTAATTTAAGACGTGGAACTATTGTAATATGAAATTGTCCACCTTCTTCTTTAATAGCATTAGCAATTACTCCAGCTGCAGATAATCCATCTGCATCATTGTGAGAAATAATTCTAATAATATGGTTTTGTTGGATATGCTTTTTTAGCATATCACAAGCTTCAGAAGATCTATTTAACAAGTAATGCTGCTTCTGTTGGGTCATATCTCCATCCTTCAGGTAATTGACCATCTCTTACATAGTATTTTCCTAATCTTCTGATTCTGGATTCTACAATAGTTAATCCTCTTTTACTGTGAACATCTTTAGGATTTTCAGCTAAATGATCTCTTATATTTACAGCTCTTCTAATTAAGTTCATTAAATCTTCTGGATAGTCACCAAATTCATTGTTTCTTTTTAAAATTTGAGTGATTTTTTCTCCAGTAACTTCTTTAACACTAGGAACTCCATATTGGTCTCTTAAAATAATACCAATTTCACTAGAAGATTTACCTTCTTTATGGAATTTTACAATAAATTCTTCAATTTCTTCATTTGAATACATTACCCAGTCAGGTCTTGCCATATTTAATACCTCATATAAAAAATTTTTAATTAATAATTAAGAAATAATTAGATTATAATCTAGATATTATTGCCCAAAAGATTAAAAATCTAATTAATAGAAAAAATCAATTAATGACAAAAAAAATCCATCACACAATCAATAAATAAACCAACCACATGACAAAAAAATCCATCACACAATCAATAAATAGTAAAATAAATTTAAATTAAGTGAATTCATTCATTATTATATTCACTAACATACCATTTAATAAATTTATTTAAAGAATTTCTTCTATGAGAAAACTTATTTTTTTCTTCAGTACTTAACTCACCAAATGTTTTACCTTCAGATTCAACATAAAATAATGGATCAAAAGCAAAACCTAAGTCTCCTCTTTCTTCTGTTGAGATTAATCCGTTGACTTTGCCTAAAAAGATCTTGGGCTCAGAATTGGGGGCACAAAACCCAATAACTGACCTGAATTCGGCATATCTATCATCAACGCCATCCATTAATTTTAAAATTCCTTTATTCCCAAGAGTATCTTGAACATAATGTGAATATACTCCAGGAAAGCCATTTAAAGCTTTAATGAATAGACCAGCATCTTCAACAATCACAGATTTATTTAATTTACGACTAGCATATTTTGCACCGAAAAGAGCCACGTCCTCAAGTGTTCCTTGTGGTTCCATGTACCCTAAATCAATATGCTCTAATTTAATATCATAATTTTTGAATATACTTTCTGCTTCTATAACTTTATGTTTATTACCAGTTATAAATGTTATCATAAAATCACTTTTTTAATATTTTCTATAGAAATAATAAATTTTTTTAAAAAAAATATAATAATTTTAATATCTTCAATATTTAATTTTTTTTAAAATAAAATAATGAAATAAGTTTAATATAAATTAAATAAGGAAATTATTTAAATTTAAGATAAATAAAATAATATAAACTTATAATAAACTAAATAAATAATTTATTTAGATTTTAAATGAAATAAAAATTTTTTTATATTTTAAGATAATTATTACACTAAATACTTTAAGATATAATAAAATAGATTTTAATTTAAAATATTTAAATAGATTTTAATGTGTATAACGACCTCTATGTTCTATTTCATTTATTTTTTCACGAACTTCAACAGGATTTGATGAATTTTTAAGATAAGAATCTAAAATCCAATTAAAAGTTTCAAGTGAAACATTATAATCAACACTTTTAATTGATTTTTTAAGTACAAGTAAATCATCAGCTTTATCTTCTAATAAATTTGAATAATATGAAAGACCAAAGTCAATAAATACTAAATCACCATCTTTATTTATTATCATATTAGAAGTTGTTAAATCACCATGAATAATATCCATTTCATGCATTAAACTAATATATTCACCTATTTTAAATGATAGTTCTCTTCTTTCATTATGAGATAAATCATCAATTATGTCTTTTACTATTTTACCTTCAATATATTCCATAGTAATGTTTTTATTATATACATCAACATCATAAATTATAGGAGTTAATATACCTGAATTTTTAACATGAGATAATATTCTAGCTTCAGATTTGGTTCTTAATTTACGGATTTTATTATCAATTTCAGGAATCCTATAATCTTTTTTAAGTCTTTCCTTAATAATTACATCAGTTTCAAAATCATAATCATCAAAACCATCAAACCATTTTCCTCTTATAATATCTGATTCAGCTCCTTTTGCAAGAATATTCTTTGGAAGTTTAATTTTATTATCAATATCTTTTACCCATGGAACATCAACTTCATCAGTTCTATATCTTTGTATAATATGTGTATCTTCAATATTCATAGTTCCAAAATATTTACTTCTTAATAAACCAAGCCATGCAATCATTGCACCATTATCACCACAAAATTTCATTTCAGGCATATAAAATTTAGCATAATGATTTTCAGCCATAGTATTTAACATTTCTCTTAAATGAGAGTTTGCTGCAACACCACCACATAATAAAACTTCATCTCTTTCAGTATGTGATAAAGCTCTTTCAGTAACTTCTACAAGCATGGAAAATGCAGTTTCTTGTAATGAATAACAAACATCTTCTATTGCTGCACCATTATTATATGCACGTAATGCTGCACTAAGAAGACCTGAAAATGAAAAATCCATACCTTTAACTACATAAGGAAGTTCTATATAAGAACCTTTTTTAGCAAGTTTTTCAATAACAGGACCTCCTGGATGACCAAGACCTGTTTCACGACCAAAATGATCAAGACAATTACCTACAGCAATGTCTAAAGTCTCACCAAATAGTCTATATCTACCAGATTCATATGCAATAACTTGACTATTTCCACCACTAACATATAATGTTACAGGATTTACTGCACCAGTAGTTAATTTACCTATTTCAACATGACCAATACAATGATTTACACCAATAATTGGTTTATTTATTGATAAAGCTAAAGTTCTTGCAGAAGTTGCAACTATTCTTAAAGCAGGTCCTAAACCTGGACCTTGAGAAAATGATACTAAATCAATATCATCAAAATCTAAATTTGCTTCATCTAAAGCTTGAGGTATAAGTTTAGGAATCCATTTAGCATGATGTTCAGCAGCTTCACGTGGATGTATACCTCCTTTTTCAGGATATAATTGATTTCCACAAATAGCTAAAATATTACCATCACTATCAACTATACCTACACCTGTTTTTTCTGCAGTACCTTCAATCCCTAATGATATCAATAATAATTCCCCTATAAATTCCTTTAATAATTAATATAATTTATAATATTTTTAAGTATATACTAAGTAAAATTTAAAAGATATATAACTTTAAAAAAATTTAATCAATGAAAAAACATGCACAAAGCAAACTAAATATACCCTCAAAAAAATTTAATCAATGAAAAAATATACTCAAAGCAAACTAAATATACCCTCAAAAAAATTTAATCAATGAAAAAATATACTCAAAGCAAATTAAATTAAATAAAGTTTTCTTTACTAAATTTAAAATCTTAAATAGCTAAATTTAATAAAATTTAGATATATAGAAAATAGATTATAAAAAATAATAATTAAACTTAATTAAACAAGTTAATAAACTTTAATAAACATATAATAATTATATTATTATATATTTTTTATAATATAAAAAAATTTTTTAAAAAAAAATAATTTAAAAAAAGGGATAAAAATGGTAGATGGCCTTAAAACTTATGGAAAAAATGACATAAACAAAAAATTAAAAGGAAAAAATCCTGTTTTTATTTGTACAATTGCAACAACAGATACTTCTAAAATACATGGAATAAGTGGAGCAGGTGCAAGTGAAGAACTTAATATGTATACTCCTGCAGCAGATGTAGAAATCATGGAATATGGAAAACCTCATTGTATGAAAGAAATTCCAGAAACAGTATCTGAAGGAGATTCTGCACCAACACCCTCAATGTTAACAAAAGCTTGTCTTGATTTAACTGGAACTGATTTAAAAGTAGTAGATGCAGGTTGTGAAATAAGACCTGATTTAGATTGTTATACTCTTAGTGATTCATATGGTAAAAATATAAGTACTGGAAAAGGAGTAGATAATCCTCGTGAAATTTACGAAAAAGCATTAGAAATTGGTAAAGAATTAAGTAAAGAATATGATTATCTTGTAATAGGAGAAAGTATTGCTGGAGGAACTACAACTGCATTAGGTATTCTTAAAGCATTAGGTTATAATGCTGATTTTAAAGTAAGTGGAAGTATGCCTTATAATCCACATGAATTAAAATTAAAAACTGTAAATGAAGGTCTTAAAAATGCAAATATTACTCCTGGAAAAGTAGATGTATTTGATGCAATAGCTGCAGTAGGAGATCCAATGATGCCCGCAGTAGCAGGAATGACTATAGGTAATGATGTTCCAGTAGTACTTGCAAGTGGAACTCAAATGGCAGGAGTATGTGCTGTAATAAAAGCAATTAAACCTGATTTTGATTTTACAAATATTACAATTGCAACAACTATTTATGTTGCAAATGATGAAACAGCTGATATCTTTTATATTACAAAACAAATTAGTGATGATATTGTAATAAATGTTGTAGATCCTAAATTTGAAACATCAAACCATGGTGGTCTTAAAAATTATTTAACAGGATTTGTAAAAGAAGGTGCAGGTGCTGGTGGAGCAATATATATGTCATTAATGGAAGGTAAAACTATTAATGAAATATTAAATGCAATTGTAAAAACATGTAGTTAATATTTTTTTATTAACTATTTCCCAAAAATAATCAAAAAAGACTAAAAACATTAGTTAATATGTTTTTATTAACTATTATACTATTTTTAAAAATTAACTAATTTAAATAAATAGCTAGTATAATTTATTAATTAATTTTAGATAAAAAATCATATTTCATAAAATTATACATAAACTAATATTAATACTAAATTAAAAAAATACTAATTTTAAAAAAAATAAGAAACCAAATAAAAATTTGGTTTTAAAAATTATCTAATATTGTAAACTAAACCAGTTGCTCTACTATTAATCATAATAATATATGGCTGAACAATAAATGAAAATGCTAATAAAAGAATAACAAAAATACTTAATGCAAGAGCATTTCCAGGATTAAACATTCCACCAAGAGAAGATATACCTAAACATATTCCTAATAATATTAATAAAACTACAAGGAATATTGCAACAATAACACAATTTAAAACAATTAAACCAAGATAAAATCCGAAATATCTAAGTACTCCAATAGATTTAAATATATCAAAAACTTCTTCAAAATCAAATGCAGAACGGAGAGAATCATCATTTACAGACATATGTGCAACTGCAACCATTGAAAGCATATCAAATATAATAAATGTAATAACTGCAGCTATAATTATATTAAAATTATATACAAATGCAAGTATAGTTAGTACAATTGGAATTATATTATATACTATTTTAACAACAATAAGTTTAATTCCATCAACAAACAATTTTTTCCAATTACTAAAATCAGGTAATGGTTCATCACCATTAATCATACCATGAGTTGCTCTTTGAATTACTCTATAAGAATATCCTTCTAACATAATAGTTGGAATTATTAAAAATCCAAGTAAACCCATTACACCCATTATTACAAGGTTTTTAACATCTTTAACACCATATTCTAATGAATCTTTATAAATATCTAATATCATAAAAATTACTCCTCATTTTCATTTAATATAAAGACATCTTCAATATGTTCACATTTTAATATTTTAGTTATATTATAAGCAACAAGAAGTGAAGGATTATATCTTCCATTTTCTAAAGCATTAATAGTTTGTCTTGTAACTCCAACTTTATCAGCTAATTCTTGTTGACTTAATCCTAACTCTTTTCTATAAAAACCAATTCTAGTTTTCATTAAGTCACCTACTAAAATAATTCAACTATACATAAATATTTAAATATTTATTTTAAATTAATTTATATTTCTACTGTATATTAATAATAAGTATTTAAAAAAAAATTACTTATTGAATTTTTTATAAAACTTAAAAAAATATAAAAAATTTCAAAACTATATTATATCTACTATTTATCTAAAAAAATATGTAAAAAATATATTACATATAAGAAATATATTACATCTACTATTTAAATATATCTAAAAATATTTTAAAATAAGTAAAAAAATTATTTAAATAAATTAAAATCAGTAAAATAGCTAAAAAAATAAAAAATTATACTGTAATTATAAAACTACAGTAAATAATAAGATTAATGCTCCTACAATCCAACAATAGTAAGAGAATATATCTAAACTTCTTTCTTCAATAAGTTTAAGTAAAACTTTAATAGCAAATAAACCTGAAATTACAGCTGCTAAAAATCCTAAGAAATATGGTACAAAGTTTACTGCAAGACCATTTACAATATTTCCACCTTGAACAAGAGTTGCACCTAAAATTGCAGGAATTGAAAGAATAAAACTGAATTTAGCAGCAAATTCTTTATCTAATCCACCAAGTAAACCAAAAGCAATAGTAGTACCAGATCTAGAAAGACCAGGTAAAATAGCACATGCTTGACCAATACCCATGAAGATTGTTTCTTTTAATGATAAATCATCAAGATTTTTATCTCCAACATTGTATCTTTGTGAGAAATATAATAAACAACCAGTAATAAGTAAAAAGAATGCAGGTATAGAAACACCAGTAAATAATGATTCAACAATATCATTAAATAAAATACCAACAATACCAACTGGAATAGATGCAACAATAGTAAACCAAGCTAATTTTTTATAAGGATCTTCTTTAATACCTTGAATAAAGCTTCCTCTAAAAATATCAACAATACTTCTAAAGAATGCAACAATCATATTAATAATATCAGGTAAGAAAAAACCAACAACTGCTACTAATGTTCCTAAATGTAAGAAAACATCAAATGCAAGATTATCTTGATTTAAACCAAAGAAAGTTTGTGCAAAAACTAAGTGAGCTGAACTACTTACTGGTAAAAACTCAGTTAATCCTTGTACAATACCAATGATAATCGCTGAAAAAATATCCATCATAATAAAACACCTTAATATAGATATTATTAAAATAAAATAAAAATTTTAAAAAATAATTATTTTATTAAAATAATTTTATTCAACTGGGAATAACCAACCATATTTATCTTCTGTTTTTCCTTTAATGACATCAAAGAAAGCATCTTGAATTTCTTTAGTAATAGGTCCACGTCTACCTTCACCAATAATACGATGATCCATTGAACGAATTGGAGTAACTTCAGCAGCAGAACCTGCAAAGAATTCTTCATCAGCAATATATAAGAAATCTCTTGGTAATGGTTGTTCAATAACTTCATAACCTAAATCTTTAGCTAATTTAATAATACTATCTCTTGTAATACCTTCAAGAATAGAACTTGCTAAAACAGGAGTATAAATTTTACCATCTTTAACTAAGAAAATATTTTCTCCAGGTCCTTCTGCAATATAACCATTTACATCTAATAATAAAGCTTCATCAAAACCATTATCTTGAGCTTCAAGATTTGCAAGTTGAGAATTCATATAATTAGCAGCTGCTTTAGCAAGAAGAGGGAAAGTTCCTTCAGCAGGTTTTCTCCAAGATGAAACACCAATATTTACACCATTTGCTAAAGCATCTTCACCTAAATATGCTCCCCATTCCCAAACAGCAATAGTAACACAAACAGGACAATTAACAGGTGAAACACCTAATTCTTTATATCCCCTATAAACTATAGGACGAATATAACAATCAGTTAAATTATTTTCTTTAATTGTATCTTTAATTGCTTCACAAATTTGATCTTCTGTAAATGGAATTTCCATTTTATAAATTTTAGCTGAATTAAACAATCTATGAACGTGATCTTTCAATCTAAAAATATTTGATTTACCATCAATTTCATATGCTCTTATACCTTCAAATACACTTGAACCATAATGTATTGCATGAGATAAAACATGAATTTTAGCATCTTTCCAATCAACAAATTCTCCGTCCATCCAGATTTTTCCAGACTCTTCATTAAATGCCATTATATCATTTCCATAATTTTCTAATTTCAATAATATTTTCTTGAATAAATTTTAAAAAAATATAATATAATAATTTTATAAAATTAGTCAATAAAATATATTATACAATATATATCTAATTTATAATATTTATATATTAAATTATATAAAGAAAAATTAGAATAAATTGAATATTTTAATAAATAAATAATAAAATTTAAAAGTAAGTAAATATTAAATAATAAAATTTTAATAAAAAAAGAAAAAATTAAATTAAAAACCATAAAGTTTATATATTAAAAATGATAAATAATTGTATGTTGTTACATTGGTTCCGTGGTCTAGGGGTATGATACCTCGCTTACAACGAGGGGATCACGAGTTCAAATCTCGTCGGAACCACTATTTTTTTACTTTATTTTTAGAAATTTAAATTATCACTATTTTTAAAATATTAAACTCTAATTTTAGAAAATCTAAATTTTACAATTTATCACTGTTTCTAAAAAATATTAAACTCTAATTTTACATATATTTTTAATTAAACTATTTTTAAAAAAAATACTTATTTATATAATAAATAAATCTTTAATGATTTTTATCAAACTTTAATGGCTTTTATCAAATAATATTAAATTAAGATAAAATATAAGATTTTAATATGATTATTATTTTTAAATAATAAATAAAGTCTAAAACAAGCAGTTTTTTCAATATATAATATAAATCTAATTTTAAATAGCTAAAAAAACTAAACCACAAAAAAAATAGCTAAAAAATACACAAAAACAAAACAAAACAAAAAAAAATAGCTAAAAAATTAAAAATTTATAAAAATATTATTAATACAATAAGTATTACAAGAGATATAAAGAATACAGAAGTTCCTTTAACTAAAACAACAGTTCCATCTTTATCAGTATACCATACTAAACCATAAGATAATAATAATGAAAATACCATTTCAATTAAACCAATAATTCCACTAGATACTCCACCAACAAAAGCAAATATTCCTGCAATTAAATATGAAACAATAACAACAATTAAGATTAAAACTATTGGATTTCTAATAATTGAAATAAAATCAATACTACGTGATTTATTATTATTTTTTGGAACATTATTAGATTTAGAAAGACTTGCAATTCCAGAATTATTGTTTTTAATAGGGCGAGGTTCTGGTTTTACTTTATCTTTAGAATTTCTATTAAAAAATGAAAATCTAGATTTTTTAGGTTTATTAGTAGAATTAGATGAAGTTTTATAAAGATTAGCCCCATTAAAATAATAATTATTTGAATTTGATTGAGTACTTGGATTATAATTTGAAATAGCTAAATTTTCATAATATTCATCATCATATGGTTCATCATAATCATATCCATTATATTCAGGATATTCTGGCATAGATTCTACATCATCATAATCATAATCATAATTATCATCATAGTCCTCATAATATCCATCATTATTTTCATCATAATAGTATGAAGAATCTACATCCTCTTCTTCTTCTGAATCTTGATTTTCCATTTGAATATTATTTTTTTCAGAGTATTTTTTAGCTAAACTTATTAAATTATCTCTATCAACTAATTTTATATTCTTACGTGATGCATAATTTCTAGCTTGTGGTGAAAATGTAGAACTAGTTACAATAGCTACTTTAGATGCTTTAAGAGTTCTACCTACCATTTCCATTTCTTTAAGAATATCAATTCCTACTTCCCATTCTTTATCATAATTTTTACAAGCTACAACTACGCTAAAATCACCCATTTGTGTTGGAAGAACTGCATATATATCAATAGTAGTTTGAGAAGTTTTAAAGTTTTTATAAACCTTAAATCCAGAATCTTCCATAACTTTAGCAATAAAATTAATTAATTGTGGCTTTTGCACAGTTTCACCTAACTAAATATTTTAAAAATTAATTTGATAAGAATAAAAATTATATTAAATAATACTATATAAAATTTTGTTTTAAATATTAATATATCTTTTGGAAAGAAAAATATATGAAAACATGAAATAAAAAATTTTAAAAAAATTTTTAAATAAAAAAAAACTCTTATCTGTAAACTAAAAAAACTCACAAATAAAAAAAATAAACAAACACTTATAAACTAAAAAAAGCTTACTAATAAAAACAATATATTCATAGAAATCTAAATAAAAAAACTAAAATAAAAAATTTTTTTAATAGAAATAAACTATTTCTATATATGAAAGAAATTTTATTATGTAATGATGATGGAGTAAAATCAAGTGGTATAATAGCTGCAAATGAAGCTGTAAAAGACCTTGGTAATACAACAATAGTTGCTCCCTCAATTCAACAAAGTGGTATTGGTCATGCATTAACATTATTTGAACCAATTAGAATAAACAAAGAAAAACTCATTAATAACAAAATTGGATATTCTGTAAGTGGAACACCTACTGACTCATTAATTGTTGGAGTATTTGAAATATTAAATAAAAAACCAGATCTTGTAATTTCAGGAATAAACATAGGTTATAATTTAGGAAAAGCAGAACTTACAACATCTGGAACATTAGGTGCTGCTATAGAAGCTGCATCATATAAAATACCAACTATTGCAGTATCACAAGCTGTAACTAATCAATCTGCAAAATTTGAAAATGGTCATGTAAATATTGATTTTGAATTTACAAAAAAAAATTTTAAGAAAACTTAGTAAATACGTTCTAGAAAATGGCCTTCCAGAAGGAGTAGATTTAATAAACCTTAATATTCCAAGTAATCCTAAATCTGATAAAATAGAAATTGCAAGTTTAACTGAAAGAATGTTTATACCAGAAGTAGAAACAAGATATGATCCTCGTGGTAAACCTTATTATTGGATTGATGGAATAGTAACTGATAATGATAAAGAAGGTACAGATGGATATTATATTAAAAATAAGAATGTTACAACAATAACTCCTGTAACAATTGATTTAACAGGAAATTTAAATAAAACAAAAGAATGGTTTAAAGATTTTAAATAAATCTAAACCATTACAAATATAAAAATAAAAATATTATAAAAGGAATTTAAAATAAAACAAGATAATCTAAACTAAAAAATAAGAAGATAAAAAACTTAAAAATAAATAGCTAGAAAAAATAATTAAATACTTATTTACAATTAAAAATAAATAGCTAGAAAAAATAATTAAATACTTATTTACAATTAAAAATAATAAAAATAGAATTATTGAATATTAAGTTCTTTTAATATTTTAGCTCTCTCATTTTTTAATTCTTGTAATTTTTTAGGATCTGCATTACCTTTTTTTTCTAAAATAGCAATAGTATTAGATAATGCTTGTAAATTAGTTTCTAACATATTAACAGCCATAATAATAATCCTCCTTAATTAAATTATAATCATTAAAAACTCTAAGTTTTATTATATATAAAATTATTGAAACTAAAAAATATATAAATAAAAGAATAAATAAAAATAATAAATTGTATTTTATCTGAGGTAAAAATATGAAAAATAAAAATCCAGAAGTAAATAAATCATTAGATCAATTTAAAGGAAAAAATGTTACTGTAATCCTTAAAAATGATGAAGAACATACAGGAAAATTAATTGCTATCGATAACTTCATAAATGTTGTTTTAGAAAAAGAAGATGGAAATTTAGATGTTATTAAAGGTGGAAAAATATTAATTATTTCTATTAACAACTAAAATTCTTTTTTAAAATTTTTAAATATTATACTTAAATCTTTTTTTAACTTAATTATAAAATAAAAGCTTCTTTTAATAAAAATAATTAATTTAATATAAACTCTTTTTTTAAATAAAAAATTAATTTAATAAAATATTACTAAATTAACAGGTCTATTTCAACTGAAACAAACCTAACAAAATACACATAAACTAAGTAAAATTACTAAACAAAAAGAAAATAGTAAAATATTAACTAAGATCTACTTCAACACCTAAAATTTCTTTTTTACCATTATAAACATCATGTGCTATTTGTAAAGCACCAATTGCACCTGAATCTGCAGATATAACTTTAATAGGATACTTATTTTTTAAATACTTATTTAATTTTTCTTCAAAATCAAATGGTTTTTTCATTGAACCTAAAGATCCTGTAAGAACAATACCTTCTATATCATTATTTGCAATAGTTATAAGACCACCAATTTCCATTGCAATAGTCATAATCATAGAATTTATTGCAAGTACTGCTTTTTTATCATTTTTCTCATATCTTGATAAAAGTTCATCTTTCATAAAAGCTACTTTATTATCAATACCTGCAATTTTTACAGCTCCAGCATGTGAAAAACATTCATTAGCAGTTCTTTTACCTTCATCAATATCCCTAATCATTTCAAGATCAAGTGGTCCATGAACAAAACCCATTGCCCCAAGACATGCATCTATTGCTCCTCTAATTTTACCATCTTCAACTAGAATATTTACACTATTAGAACTTAAATCACCTACTATAAGATTATTCCATTTAGTTTCTTTAACTGCATTATATGCAATTGAAATTTTTTCAGGACTTGCAAGGTGAGAATATGCTGCTGTAAAAAGTTCATCAAGTGAATCTGAATTTTTATGTAAACCTGGAATAAGAACTGCAGGAATATTAGAATTCTCAATTTCTGAATATACAGATGTTCCTCCACCAGTAACTTTACCTGCACCATTAATTGATAAAATTCCTCTATTTTTAACTTTATCCATAGGCATTATTTTATTTATTCCATCTCCCATTGCATAAGTTACTGCCATTAATTTAACATCATCTAAATTACAACGTTTAGATAATTCTTCAATAGCACTAATTTTACCTTTTTTTGTATCTTCACGAGATAATTTAAAAACATCTATAATTTTTCCATCATCATCTGATATTGCAAAGCTAATACCAGTAGTCCCATGATCCATTCCTATAAATACCATAATTTCATCCTTATTAAATAATAAAAATTAATCTTAATATTAAACAAGAGCAAACTCAAAAAATTCTAAAACTATATAACTACCAAAAGAGCAAACTCAAATAAATTAAAATTATATAATCACCAAAATCAAACAAGAGCAAACTCAAATAAATTAAAATTATATAAATAATAATATAAATTAATTATATATTACTAACTTTAACTTGTATATATCATATATTTATTTTTAATATATAATAAAAAAATAGTAAACATTTATTAAATATTGTGTATATATACTAATTTTTATACTATTCAATTATTATTGTGATAAAATGACAAATCGTCTTTTAAAAAACTTAAAAAGTATGGACTCTAAAGAGCTTGTTAAAAATGCAACTCTTATATTAATAATTATTATTGCAATACAAATTGTACAAATACTTGCGCAAGTGGAATACTAAAAACTCAAGTAATATTCCTCCTTTTAGCACAAATAATTGCAGTTATAATTGCATTAACTGGTTCTGTACTTCCAGTTGGAAAACAAAGATTAATATTATATGTCATTGCTGCAATATTCACATTTATTTCATTTAATATATTTGCAATTGTTATTGGAATTTTCTATTTATATGCAGCATATAAAGTTAATCAAAATAAATAGTTAATATTTTACCAATCCAATATTAATTATAATAATAAATTTATATTTTAATTTTTAATTAAATATAGAATTTTTAAAATCTTTTTAAATAAAAATTTTAAAGATTCAAACTAAATACTAATTTTAATAATTAACTCTTTAATAAAAGAACTTACTTATTATATACATTTTTTAATAAAAAATAAGAA
>NZ_MRCT01000258.1 GCF_002208625.1 Methanobrevibacter sp. 87.7 | reverse complement strand
AAACCTACTTAATAAAATAAAAAATAAATTAAAAACTTAAAAAAAGTTTAAAATTATTTAATAAATATTTAAATTTATAATTTATCTAAAACGAATGGTGCAAAGTAAGTTATAATTAAATCTGCTCCTGCTCTTTTAATAGATACAAGTGATTCCATAATAGAATCTTCAGTTAAATATCCTTTATCAATAGCAGCAACAAGCATAGAATATTCACCACTTACATTATAAGTCACAAGAGGAAGATTAAATTCTTCTTTAACTTTAGATATAACATCAAGATAAGGTAATGCAGGTTTAACCATTAACATATCTGCTCCTTCAATTACATCAAGTTCACATTCACGAATAGCTTCACGACCATTAGCTGGATCCATTTGATAAGATCTCCTATTTCCTTTTCCAGGAGTTGAATTTGCAGCATCTCTAAATGGTGCATAGAAAGATGAAGCAAATTTAGCAGAATATGAAATTACCATAACATCTTCAAAACCATTAGCATCTAATGCATTACGAATAACTTCCACTCTACCATCCATCATATCAGAAGGTGCAACTGCATCAGCACCTGCTTTTGCTTGAGATACAGCAGTTTTAGCAAGATATTCTAAAGAAGGATCATTTAAAATTTTAATTCCATCATCAATATTATCTTCAAAATCCCCTTTAGCATATTCTTTAATTAATCCACAATGTCCATGAGAAGTATATTGACATAAACAGACATCTCCAATAACTACTAAATCAGTATTCTCTTTTAATGCTTTAATAGCTTTTTGAACAATACCATCTTCTCTAAATGCAGGAGAACCAACTTCATCTTTTGTATCTTCATTAGGAATTCCAAATACAATAATAGATTTTAAACCTTTAGCTTCTAATTTTTTAGCATATTCAACACCACTTTCAATTGAATATCCAAATTGATTAGGCATTGTTGGGATTTCTTCTTTTTCATCCCCTTTTAAATCTTCTTTAAAATATATTGGATAAATTAAATCCTCTTTATTAACTTTTGTTTCTCTTACGATTTCACGAATATTAGCATTTTTTCTAAGTCTTCTCATTCTAACAATAGGATAATCCATAGTAACACCAAAAAATATTAAAAATTTTTAACAATCATATGAAAGTATTAAATTTAATAAAGATACACTGAACTTATTGAAGTGTAAAAAAATATTATAAATTAGTCATATATTTCAAGTGTAAACTTAATAAAAATACAATATAAATTAAGTAAAATAAAAAGATAAATATTAAATTAATTAATTATTAATTAATAATAATTAAAACACATATAATTAAATGGTTATTTTTAAAAATAAAGAATATTTTTAATTATTAAGACAAATGAACACTTATAAGTTATAATATTTATACTTTCTAAATACTTTTTCAAAAAATATTGTATAAAATCTAATTAAAATATAATTTTTTTAATAATTTATATAAAAATACAATATATTTAATTAAATTAGATTTTTTTAAAATATTAAATTTAATATTAAAATTTACAC
>NZ_MRCT01000257.1 GCF_002208625.1 Methanobrevibacter sp. 87.7 | reverse complement strand
TCAAACATGATTAAACCTTAAAAAATAATTTGGAGAATTTTTAAGTAAAAATATAAGTTTATCTCTATTAAAATAATAAAAATCAATTATTTTACTTACAACTTCATTTGATCTTAAATTATTTTTCACCATCAAATTTAAAACTAATTTTCGAGTTTTAATATCATTATCTATATATTTTCTAGAAACATTTTTAGTTTCCATTATTTTTTCAATAGTATTTGATGAAAAAGAAATATTATCAAAGGTATCTAAAGAAGAGTTCCATTGGAAAATCTTGTTTAATTGAACAGTAGCTTCTTCCATTCCTACAACTTCACTAAGTTCAGTAACACGTCTATAACTAACACCATTAGATTTATAAAATCTTTTTTGCATTAAAATAAAATCTATTGCAGAAATCATTATCTTAGGAACACACATAGGAGGATTAGTTAATCGTGTAATAGTCTCTCTAGCATTATTTGCATGTAATGTTCCAAAGCCAGAATGTCCAGTATTAAGTGCTGTAAAAAGAGTTATTGCTTCTTTAGCTCTTACTTCACCAACAATAATTCTCTATCAGGTCTTTGTCTTAATGCATTTTTAACTAATGCATCCATATCTAATTTTCCCATACCTTCAATATTTGCTAATCTAGTTTCCATTCTAAGAATATGCTTATGAGGTATTTGAAGTTCTAATGTATCTTCAATAGTTATAATCCTTTCTTTAGGATTAATAAGTGCTGAAAGTGCATTTAAAGTTGTAGTTTTTCCAGAACTTGTTCCTCCAGAAATAATTATATTTGCAGATTTTACGCCTAAACCATCAATACATAACCATAAAAATGCTGCAATATTAGAATCTAAAGTATTATTTTTTATTAAATCAATAATTGTAAAAGGATCTTTTTTAAATTTACGTATAGTGAGTGATGGACCATCTGCAGATATTGGAGGTAAAGTTGCATTTACTCTAGAACCATCTTTTAATCTTGCATCTAAAATAGGAGATTCATTATCAAAACGTCGATTATTTTCTCTTGCAATTGAGTCAATAATCTTAATAATATCTTCATTATTAGAAAATGACATATTAGTTTCTAACATACCATATTCTCTATGATAAACATAAACAGGTTTATTTGAGCCAATTACCATAATTTCTTCTAAATTATCATCTTTAATTAATGGATTTAAAATTCCATAACCATTAATTTCTTCATAAAACCTTTGAGATAAATTATCAATATAATCTTCATTAAAAGAACTATCTAATATACTATTTTTTATAATATGTTTAATATCTTCCAATTTAACAGTACGAGATTCATTGTTATTTAATGCAACATCCACAAGTTTACTACGTATATTACTTAAAATAGTCTTCTCTTCAAAAGTAAATCCATAATTGTTTTGAATATTGTATTTATAATTAATATCTGTTGGAATAATATCTGAATCAGAAATATTTGAATTACTCATAATAAAATTGATGTTTAAAATAAAATAAAAAACTTAATTAAATAATCTTAAAAAGAAGATATA
>NZ_MRCT01000256.1 GCF_002208625.1 Methanobrevibacter sp. 87.7 | reverse complement strand
ATTTAAACAGTATTTATTAATTATTACTAATATATTTAAAATCAATAGAAAATATTAATTAGATTTTAAACATATATTTTATTAAAGTTTAATAAAATTTTATAGAATATTTTAACATATATTTTATTAAAGTTCAATAAATTTTATAGGGGAAAATAAAATGTGTACTGCTGCAAATTATTTATCAAAAGATCATTATTTTGGACGTAACTTTGATTATGAATTATCTTATAATGAAAAAATAACTATAACTCCAAGAAATTATCCATTAAAATTTAGAGTTGAGGATACAATTGAAAATCATTATGCTTTTATTGGAATAACTGCAGGTATTGATGTTTATCCATTATATTATGATGCTACAAATGAAAAAGGATTAAGTATAGCAGGTTTAAATTTCGCTGATTTTGCTGATTATAAAAAAGTAGATGATAGTAAAGTAAATGTTGCATCTTTTGAATTTATTCCTTGGATTTTATCTCAATGTAGTAATGTTAAAGAAGCAAGAAAACTTTTAGAAAATCTTAATATTGTTGATATTCAATTTTCTGATGAACTTCCTAATTCCTCACTTCATTGGATTATTTCAGATAGAGATGAATCAATTACTGTTGAAACAGTTAAAGAAGGTCTTAAAGTTTATAATAATCCTGTAGGTGTTTTAACAAATAATCCTCCATTTGATAAACAATTATTTAATTTAAATAATTATAGATATTTATCTAGTAGGACACCAGATAATACTTTCAGTGATGATTTAGATGGCATATAGTCGTGGAATGGGTGGTTTAGGTTTACCTGGTGATTTATCTTCTATGTCTCGTTTTGTAAAAGCAAGTTTTACTAAAATGAATTCTTTATCTAGTGAAGATGAACTTGAAAGTGTTAGTCAATTTTTCCATATTCTTGGATCTGTTGAACAACAAAGAGGTCTTGCATTTATTGATGAACCAGATAAATATGAAATTACTATTTACTCTTCTTGTGTAAATACTGATAAAGGAATTTATTATTATAGAACTTATGAAAATAGTCAAATTAATGCAGTTGATATGTATAAAGAGGATTTAGATTCTACTAATTTAATTTCTTATCCTTTAATTAATAAACAGAATGTTAATTATCAAAATTAGTTAAATATTTTTGTTTATTTAATAATTAAGTTTTAATTATTAAAATTAGTTAATTTGTTTATTTAATAGTAAATTAATTTATTATGATTTTAGTAAATAATATTTATTTATTAGAATCATTTTTAGCTATTTTTTTATATTTCTATGTCTTAAGAGTTTTGACTTAGCTATTTTTATATAATTTGCATTTTAAGAAGTTTGACTTATCTATTTTTTTAATCTTAGAAATTTAATTTAATTATTTTTTTATATTTCTATAATTTTTTATCTTAAGTTAGCTATTTTTTTATTTTAGTAAGGTTAATTTTATTATTTTTTTTATTTTAATATTATAATTAATAAATTAACTATTTTTTTATAAACATTTATAAAATAATTAAAATATATATTATAATATTATAT
>NZ_MRCT01000255.1 GCF_002208625.1 Methanobrevibacter sp. 87.7 | reverse complement strand
ATTTTATATTTTAACCTAGTAAACATTATATTTATTAACTTTAAAAATATATGTTATATTATTATAATTTTAATGAATCTTTATTTTTTTAAGATTCTAATTTTTTTTAATTTAATTATTTTTTATAATTATTATTTTTATTATTTTATTTTTACGGGGAAGAAATAAATGACTGATATATCTTCAAAAGAATTATATGAATTTAAAAAAACAATAAAAAATTTATCACAGAAAAAAGGACGAGGAACTGAATTAGTTTCTGTATATATTCCTCATTCAAAACAGATTAGTGATGTTGCAAAACAGATGAGAGATGAGCTTGGACAAAGTTCTAACATTAAAAGTAAATCTACTAGGAAAAATGTACAATCTGCTATTGAGGTTATTATTCAAAGGATTAAATTATTTAAACAAGCACCAGAAAATGGTTTAGTTTTATTTACTGGTATGATTCCAAGAGGAGGTCCAGGTACTGAGAAAATGGAAACTTATGTATTTGAACCACCTGAACCTATTACAACATATTGGTATATCTGTGATAGTAGTTTCTATTTAGAACCATTAGAAGAAATGGTATCTGAAAGAGATGTTTATGGTATTTGTGTTATTGATAGGAAAGAAGCAACTATTGCAACTTTAAAAGGTAAACATATTAATATTATTGCTACTTTAACTAGTGGTGTACCAGGTAAACATAAAGCAGGAGGTCAATCTCAAAGAAGGTTTGACCGTGTTATTGAAGATGCTGCAAGAGAGTTCCTTAAAAGGATTGGTAGACATGTTAATGAAGCATATTTACCTATTAAAGATGATCTTAAAGGTGTATTATTAGGTGGACCAGGTAATACTAAAATTGATTTCTATGAAGGAGACTTCATGCAATATGAAATTAAAGATAAAGTAATTACTACTGTAGATACTTCTTACACTGGTGAATTCGGTATTCGTGAGGTTATTGATAAAGCTTCAGATACTCTTGAAGAATTAGATGTAATGAAAGAGAAAAAAATTGTTCAAAAATTCTTACATGAACTTATTAATGATAAAACTGGTCTTGCTAGCTATGGTGAAGATGAAGTTAGACGTAACCTTCAAATTGGTGCTGTAGATACTCTTCTTCTTTCTGAAGGTCTTAAATTAAAACGTGTAACTATGAAATGTCCTCAATGTGGTTGGACTAAAAATATTACACCAAGAAAAAAAGATGATTTAGATTTTAATTGTGAAAAATGTAATGAACATATGAAAGAAGATAAAAGTGTTGATCTTGTTGATACTTTTGTTGAAATGGCTGAAGAAGTTGGTTCTA
The DNA here is from genome assembly GCF_002208625.1 of Methanobrevibacter sp. 87.7. Classification (GTDB taxonomy): domain Archaea; phylum Methanobacteriota; class Methanobacteria; order Methanobacteriales; family Methanobacteriaceae; genus Methanarmilla. Next base: position 229 of record NZ_MRCT01000255.1, on the reverse strand, counting down.
ATGTTGAATTAATTTCAACTGAAACTGAAGAAGGTATGCAATTGTATCGTGCTTTCGGTGGTATTGCAGCTATTTTAAGATATCATATTTAGTTTTATTACTATTTTTATCTTTTTTTTAAAATCAGTTTATATTATTAAGTTTTATTTTAATTAGTTTAATTTGTTAAATTAGCTTTTTTTATTATTTCTTTTATTCATTGTCTTAATTTTTTTATTATATTTTAATT
>NZ_MRCT01000254.1 GCF_002208625.1 Methanobrevibacter sp. 87.7 | reverse complement strand
GTAATAGATAAACTAATTTAATTAGATAATTAAAATAAACTAACTTAATAGATAATTAAAATTAAATAATTAAATGTTAATCAATAGTTTTTTGTAATTGATTAAGTGATAATAAAATAGAATATCCTTTTTTACTTAAATAATATTCTCCACGATCTTGTTTTTGTAGAATTAATCCTGCATTTTGTAATTTCTCTAAGTGGAATAAAAGATTTCCACCTCTTAATTTTGTAATTTTTGAAAGTTGTGTATAAGATTTATTTTCAGAAAATAATGATTTTAAAATTAATAATCTTTGTTTATTTGATATTGGCTCTAAAACTTCTGAAATTATTTCATTAACAGATAAATTTTCCACAGATTCAGGATCTTCAACTTTATTAGGCATTTCTATTGATTCAAGTAACTTTAATTCATCTAAAAAGAAATTTTTAAAGTTAGTATAACACGTTATACAGTCTTTATCATCTAATTGACTATAAAAATCATTTAATTCATGATTGACTTTATCCAAACCAAATTCTTTAGATTCTTTTAAATATTTGGTGAAATTTTTTAACATATTATTTCTACATTCTTTAAATTTACAATTAGGTGAATAAAAATTCATACATTTATTTTTTAATTCTTTTTTATAATTTTTTATAATTGAATCATAATAATTATCTTTAATACATTCAATTGCATTTTGAAGATTTTCATTATAAGTATTTTCTTTTAATACTTTCAAATCATTTTCAATATTATCTAATCTTTTAATAATTTCACTACTTTCATACATACATTTTATTTATTAATAAAATAATTTAAAAAAGTTTCCATAATGTTGTTAAAGGTTATAAGTATACACTACTACACTACCCTAACCATTAATTATATAAATATAACCAAACAAATTTAAAATTGTAAATAAAAATGGATGTGATTTAATGGCTAATTATATTATAATTAATGGAAGTCCTAGAGAAGGAAATTCAAAAGAAATTTCAGAATTTATTGATGAAAATATAAATGATGATGTCGAAATTTTCAATATTAAAGATAAAAATATTGAATTTTGTCATGCAGATAATGCATGTAAAGCAAGTGGAGAATGTGGTATCCACGATGATGCATATGACTTAATAAATAAATTAGAAGAATGTGATGGTGCATTCCTTGTTACTCCAATTTACTTTGCAAGATTACCAGGCCCTGTTTATACTTTAATTGACAGATTCTTTTCTAAATTTAATCCTGCAAAAGGTATGAAAGAACCAGATGAAAATAAAAAATTAGGTTATGTTTTTACTTATGGTAATACAGAAGAAGAACTAAAAGAAGCATATGGTTCAATGGCTGAACAAAATGCTGTTCCATTGGACTTTTAGGATTTGGTTCCCATAAAACTGTATTATGTAGTGATAATAATGATCTTGAAGCATTTAAATCAAAAGAAGATCAACAAAACGCAGTTAAAGATTTAGTAAATTGGGTTACTGAATAAATTAACTATATAACTTATAATGAATGGATAAATTATTTTTATAATTTATTCATTTTATTTTAACTATAAACTATTTTTAATATACAACTT
>NZ_MRCT01000253.1 GCF_002208625.1 Methanobrevibacter sp. 87.7 | reverse complement strand
TTTTATATCTTTAAACCATAAAAAAGAAAATATTAAAATTTTAAAATAAATCCTTAAAAATATTTTTAATAAAAGATTTAATTAATTAAAAAATTAAGAAAAAAACAACTTATAAAAAAAAAAAAAATAAGAAAAACCTACAATAATATCTAAAAAACACAAAAAACAATAGAAAACTAAGAAAACAAAAAATATAAGAAATAATAAAACACAAAAAACAATAAAAAATCAAAGATAAAAATTAAAATAAATCTAAAATATTTAATAAAAAAAAGAAGAAAGAGAAAACTTAAAGGTAGTTTTCAGCTTTTTCTTGGAAAAATGCTTTTGGATGAGCACATACTGGGCATACTTCAGGAGGTTCTTCACCAATATAAATATGTCCACAATTAGCACAGATCCATACAATTTCTTTATCTTTTTTAAATACAGAACCGTTTTTTACATTTTCAAGTAATTGATTGTATCTTTCTTCGTGATGTTTTTCAATATCTGCAACTTTTTCAAATAAAAAAGCAATTTCATCAAAACCTTCTTCTTTAGCTTCTTCAGCAAAGGTTTTATACATTTCAGTCCATTCGTAATTTTCTCCAGCTGCAGCTTCTACAAGATTTTCTTCAGTGGATTTAATATCTCCACCACTTAATATTTTAAACCAAATTTTAGCATGTTCTTTTTCATTATTTGCAGTTTCTTCAAATAATTGGGAAATTTGTACATATCCATCTTTTTTTGCTTTACTTGCGAAATAAGTATACTTATTTCTTGCTTCAGATTCACCTGCAAAAGCAGTTTCTAAATTTTTTTCAGTTTTAGTACCTTTTAAATTAACCATAAAAAATACCTCCAATATTATATTAAATAGTATATACTCTAATATTATTAATATTTATCGAAATGAAGTTAAGTGTATAAAAAAATATACAAACGTTATATTTTTAGAAAAAATACTATATAAATAAATAAAATAATAAATTGAAAAATTATGAAAAATACTTAATTATTGGAAAATATTTAAACTAAAATTAAATAAAACACTAAAAAATCAAGAAAAAAATAAGACAATTTAAAAAAAAAAAATAAAATCAATACATAAACATGAATTTAGATTAAGATTATTGAAATATAAAATTAAAAAATAAAACTAAAAAAATTATTTAGAAGATTTTAATAAAACTTTGTTTATTTGACTATAAGCTGAAAATACAGTAAAAAGTAATTGGGCAATATAAACAATAGCAATTATCCATTTACCATATGAAACTTTTAATAATGCAAATATTAATATTACAAATACTATAAAAATTGCAATACCTTGAATTTTATTACCTAAATAAACAAGTCCAATACCAGGTAAACAAATGCTAATTAATTCAGCATTTTTACGATACATATTTGGATTTTTTGCGATTTTCTTTTCTTTATCATTTAGAATATCATAATTAATATCCAAATCATCATATGCTACATATCGATATTTATTTTTAGATTTATTATTATCCTTAGTGTTTTTAGAACTAATATTAAACACCTTTAAAATTTAAAATTAAAAAAATAACTTTTCATAATAATATATAATTTAAGCATACT
>NZ_MRCT01000252.1 GCF_002208625.1 Methanobrevibacter sp. 87.7 | reverse complement strand
CAATTTAAAAACAAGAAAAATAGAATTATACAAAAAATACTATTAAAATACCAATTTAAAAACAAGAAAAATAGAATTATACAAAAAATACTATTAAAATACCAATTTAAAAACAAGAAAAATAGAATAAAAAAATTAAAACAAATTAGAAATAATAAAACACTAAAAAACAGTTAAAACAAGAAAAAAATACTAAAAATAATAAAACACTAAAAAAAGAAAAAAGACAAAAATAAAATATGAAACTAATCATATCTTACTTTTCCAATATGTCTAGTACTACCTGGATCTTCTCCATTATAATGAGCTAAATAATATATAAACCATTCAAGTGGAATAATAAATACAAATGGAGATAATAATTTATTAAAATCATCATCAACATAATCAGATAATTTATATAAAATCATTTTCATTTTAAGGTTCTCTGCAAAACTAATTGCTTTTTGAGTAATTTCATCAACAGCAAATCCAGAATATAAAAATAATATTGGAACATCCTCTTCAGCTCTTTCAATAAGACCATGTCTAAATTCTGATGCATATAATGGACAAGCGTGTTTAATTGCACCTTCCATAAACATAGTCATAGCTAATTTATATGAAAGACCAAAATTAGGTCCAGCACCTAAACAATAGAACAAATCTTCATCTTTATATTCTTCAGCTAATTTTTTATTATCATCAATTGTTGATTTAAGAAGTTTATCATATAAATCAGGAATAGCTATTAATTGATTAAGTAATTCATTTTTATCCTCATAATCAGAAGCTTTAAACAATATTTGATATAAACAAGCAAGTTGAGTAACATATGTTTTAGTACCTAAAATAGCTGTTTCACGATCACCTCTGGTAATAATTGGATATTTAGATTCTTTAACCATTGAACTTTCAGGTTCATTAGTAATTGCTACGGTATCAATATCATACTCATTAGCTTTTTTAAGAGCAGATAAAGTATCACCAGTTTCACCAGATTGTGAAGTAAAAATAACTATAGAATTTTCACCTTTAATTAATTTTTTATTATAATAAAATTCAAAACCAGTAAAAACCCTAACAGTTAAGGTTGAAACCATTTCTAAAGCATCTCTAACTGAATAACATGTAGAAATAGAACTTCCACAACCAATTAAATAAACATTATCACATTTTTCTACAAGTGATGAAACCTTATTCATCTGATCCATTTCACTTTCAAATGTTTTTCTCAATGCATCAGGTTGTTCCATTATTTCATCATACATTTTATATTTCATAAGCATCCCTAAAATATGATTTAATTCTAAAAAAATGAATTTTTATAAAAAAAATAAATAAACTTTAAATTATTTGCATTTACTTTATTATATTATAAAATATTTTATAATTAATAATATAAATAATTTTTTTAACCTATTTAAATAAAAACTAAAAAAGATAAAATAGGTAGTTTTAAAAATTTATTTAAATAGAATATAGAATTTAAGATAAAATTATAGAAAAAATAAAATAGAAAAATAATAAAACTAAAAGCAATAAAAACAAAAAATAGAAAAAAATAATTAATAAACACGAAAAACTAAAAAACAAAGGATAAAAACTATTAAAAAT
>NZ_MRCT01000251.1 GCF_002208625.1 Methanobrevibacter sp. 87.7 | reverse complement strand
TAATTATAAAATCTTATATTTTTTTAATATTTTTTAATTATTATTTATTCTTTAATTTTTAAAATTAGCTTTATTTGATTTTTTTTAGTTTTTATTTTTATTTTTAAAATTAGTTTTTTATTTTATTTTTAGCTATTTATTTTATAAAATTAGGTTTAATGTTTGTATTGCTTTAAATTCATTGTTTTTAAAAATAGTTTTATATGTTAAAATTTAATTTTCAATAAAAATAGTATATAAAAATATAAATCTGTAGAATTTTATTCTACAAACCTTTTATCTGCTTTTTTATTTTTAGCATTTTCATACTTACTTGCAAACCAACCTATTCTAAGGTCATTTATTGTATCTTCATATAGCTGTGGTACATATGGTTTAATATCTAATAATGGAGTACCACTAACAACATCTATATTTGAAATATATAAAATGTTATCCTCTACTGAATCTAGTTTAACAGTTGATAAACCTATGTTATTTGGTCTTTTAGGTGATCTAGTAGCGAATACACCATGTGGTTTATTATCTAAAAATGGTTTGACTGTCAATGCATTACCATTGGTTAAATGTAAATAATATATAAGATTCAAGTGAGAAAAGCCTTCAATATCTTTAAGTCCTTCAATATATTCATTTTTTAGGTGAATTTCACCTTTTACTCCTTTTGCTCCAGTAGGTTGTATAGGCATTCCTTCTGGTTTTTCAAATGGTGTAATAATTGTTCCTATTGTTTCTAATTCTATTTTATTCATAATATAACATTGTTTTATTAATTTATATATTTTACTACTTTATTTTTTATTAAAATTATCGATATGAATATTTTTTAGAAATCGATAGAAATCTTAATATATTGAAAAAAACAGTATATTTATATAGTATTAAGTATAACTTTATACTATAGATAGTTATATAAATTAAATATAATTAATAAATAATTTTTCTATTAAATAAAGATTTTAATAGGATTAAAATTTATCTAAAATTATCGTTTTTAATTTTTCATATCGATAGTTTTTTTTAGAATATTTAATTTATATATTGCTGTTTTATTATTTAAATTATATTTAAGGAGAGTTTATTATGGCAATTAGTGCAAGAAACAATTTAAAAGGTAAAGTAGAAAAAGTAACTTTAGGTGAAGTAATGGCAAATGTTCATATTAAAGTTGAAGAACCAGGTGTTATCACTGCAGCAATCACCCGTGAATCTGCTGAAAAATTAGGCCTTAAAGAAGGCGATGATGTCTCTGCTATTATTAAAGCTACTGAAGTTATTGTTGGAAAAGATTTATAATTTTTTAATAGTTTCTTTTTAAACTATTATATTAATTTTATTTTTCTATTAAGGCTGTAAATTATTATCCATAAAATTATTATTATCCATATTTTATAATTTCAGTCTTTTTAGAAAAATATTATTTTTTAGCTTTTTTTTATTAATTTTGTCTATATTTATTATATTTTTTCTTTTACAGTTTTAATTAGATTTTTATTTCTAATATTTTCTGTTTTATAATTTTAATTTTAATGTTTTATTTTTAAGAATTTAATCTAAATATTATTTTTTTAATTTTTATTATTTTTATTGATATTGTATAT
>NZ_MRCT01000250.1 GCF_002208625.1 Methanobrevibacter sp. 87.7 | reverse complement strand
AAACTCTTAAAAACATTTACTATAAACAAAAATAGCTAAAAAAACTTAAAATATATAAAAAATAGAAATTAACTAAAAATAACTACAATAAAATAAAAAACACTAAAAATAGCAAAAATAGTACAAATTAATAAAATAAAAAAGGAAGATGAATAAATCTATTCATCATCTTTTTGTAATCCACAAGCTTTTCTGAGTCTGGTTCCAACTTTTTCAATTTGTTCGTTGTTTTCAGCAGATCTCATTTCTTTTAAGTTTGCGAAACCAGTTTTATATTCATCAGCGAATTCATCTTTAAAGGTACCATCTTGAATTTGTTTTAATACTTCTTTCATACCTTTTTTAGCTTCTTCACCAATAACAGTGTTTCTTCTAGTTAATCCACCGTATTCTGCAGTGTTACTTACATCTTTCCACATACCTTCGAAACCTTTTTGGTAGATGATATCTACAATAAGTTTAACTTCGTGACAAGTTTCAAAGTATGCAATTTCAGGTTGGTATCCAGCTTCAACTAAAGTTTGGAAACCAGCATTAATAAGTTCAGTTAATCCACCACATAAAACTGCTTGTTCACCGAATAAATCAGTTTCAGTTTCTTCTTTGAAAGTAGTTTCAATAACACCTGCTTTAGTAAATCCAGCAGCTTTTGCCATACCTAAAGCTAATTGTAAAGCGTCACCAGTAGCATCTTGTTCTACTGCAACAAGACCAGGAATTCCAAAACCATCAAGGTAGGTTTTTCTTACCATAGAACCAGGTCCTTTAGGTGCAAACATAACAACATTTACATCATCATCTGGTTCAATTAATCCAAAGTGAATATTATAACCGTGAGAGAATGATAAAGTGTTTCCACTTTCTACGTATGGTTTAATTTGTTCATTGTAAACTTTTTCTTGGATTTCATCAGGAATTAAGATGTGGATGATATCTGCTTTTTTAGCAGCTTCTTCAATGGTCATTACATTCATACCATCATCTTTAGCTTTTTGCCAAGAATTTCCGCCTTCTCTAAGTCCTACAATTACGTTTAAACCACTGTCAGCCATGTTTCTAGATTGAGCATGACCTTGACTTCCGTATCCAATAACAGCGATAGTTTTATTTGCAATAACGTCTGTATCAACGTCTTTATCATAATACATTTGCATGTTAATAAACTCCTTTAATGATTTTTAAAAAAGATTATTAGAAAAAATAATTTTTATCTAAATAAATATTATTGTAATAAAAAATATTAAAATAACATTTTGTTACAGTAATATTATTTTATAGTTTAATTTTCATTACTTATAAACTTAATCCATGTAAATAAATTGAACATTATTACAATAAAATACATAAAATTAGCCAATTGTAAATATATACTAATAAATGATTTAAATAATCTAAGTATAAAAACATAATATTAATAAATGTCAATTTTTGAATTAATAAAAATTTCATTTAAAAAGAATATATAAAAAAATTTAAAAGTATATTGTAAATATTTCCAATAATTTTGTATTAAAAATTTTAAAAAATTTAAGAAAAATTTTAAAAAAATTAGAAATTAAAATTATATAAAAATAAAAATTAGAAAAATAATAAAAAAATAAAAAATACCTAAAAAAAATAAAAACTAAA
>NZ_MRCT01000249.1 GCF_002208625.1 Methanobrevibacter sp. 87.7 | reverse complement strand
TTTTTATCTAATAAATTTTCTATAAGAATATTTAAAAAAAGATTAAATTAAATTTATTTTATAAGTTTATATTTAATTTAATTAGAATAAATTATAATTAAATAGAATCAATGATTCTATTTATTATTTTTATATGATATCATGTACATGTAATCTATTTATTTAATAATTTATATTTATTAAAAATTTTATTTTAGATTTTACAAAATACTTTTAATTTTTATATTTATAAAATACTTGTTTTTCTTATTTATATAAAAATACTGTTTATACTGGACTTTCTTTAAATTTTATATATTCTCCTAAAGATTCTCTTGTTGAACCTACAAGTATTCTATATTTAGGTTTTTCACCTTTAGTAATAATTTTTTCAAGTTTACCTCTTGCTACTGCACGTTCATTTTCAAATACTTCTCCTGCATAGGTATGAGTAAATGAAGCGAGTTTACTAATTTTTACATCAGGTCCTTCTAATACTTTAACATCTTTAATATCATAGATTGCTGGATTATCCATAAATTCAAGTGCATTACTTATAGTACATTCAACTTTAGCAACACCTTGTGGTTCATAGATTGTATCTTCCCATTCTCCTTTAATTTCATCAAAGTTTCTAGTACATAATATATCAAATAATGTTCCTCTAATTACTCCTCTATTGAATTTTCTTGATTCATACCAACAAAATTCTTCTTTAGTTAAACTATCATCTTTAATTCTTTTATGATATAAGCGTTCCCAGAATTGGTTTTGAATAGGATTTAATATGATTTTTCTTTTAGAATCTCCTTCCCCTACTTCTACTTCTTGGTCATGGTATTTTTTAAAGGTATTTATTGCTTTTCTATGATTTTCAAGTCCATAAACTACAAAGTCCAAATCAGAACTTTCTGTTTTTTGAAGTCCTGGACAAGTAGAACCAGAAATACCTAAATTTTCATAATCAATACCTGCAATATAATGGAAAAAGTCAGATAAATCAATTAATTTATTTCTTGTTTCATCAGATACTTTAGAATCTTTACCTTCTCTAATTTCTTTAAGACGATTTTCAGGCCTTATAATTTCATCTACTTTTTCAAGAGGTACTCCCATCATTTCTACATTAGTAACTTCAGAATAATATAAATATTCTGGATAATTTTCTCTTAAAAATGTATATGCTTCTTCAGAGTTTACTTTTGAATATTTTTTTCCATTTTTTTCCCTATCTCCATTAGGATCTGGAATATATCTTAAAAAACAGATTACTCTGTTGTCGGGATGTAAATAATTTGTTGATGCAAAATATAAATCATCAGTACTATGTATAAAATCTCTTGTTCTTACTTTTATCATAACATCACTTGTTTTAAAAATTTAGTTTAATTCTATATTTATTGATTATTATTTTTATATTTTCTATTTATTATTAATTAAAAGTTTTTAATTGATTTTTTATTTATTAAATAGATTAATTTAAAGTTTATTTGCTGATTTCTATATTTTATTCTGTTTTTAAAAAAGTATTTAATTTTTTAATTTCTTTTCTTTTAAAATTTCTATATTAATATTGGATTAATGTTTTATTTTTATTAAATTCATTAAATTGTTTTTTATTATTTTTATTAAATTTATTAATTTTTTTAAGATATTTATTTAATATTTTTAAT
>NZ_MRCT01000025.1 GCF_002208625.1 Methanobrevibacter sp. 87.7 | reverse complement strand
AAATATATATTATAATATTATATTTTATGAATTTTTAAATTCAATTTTATTATTATTTTATAATTATTATTAAAACACTTAGGTGTATTATATGAGTGAAGATATTTTAAAAATCATTAATGAGTTAAGTTTATATGAAAAAATCTTATTAAAAGGTTTAGGGGAAAATGAAAATATTCTTCCTGAAGATGTTGCTGAAAAAGAAAATTTAAATATTAAATCTGTAATGAGTGCAGCAGGTTCACTTTCTGCTAAAGATATTATTACTGTAAATAAAGATGTTCAAGAAAATATTAAATTAACTGATGCAGGTAAAGATTTTGCAGAAAAAGGATTACCTGAACGTAGAATTTTATCTGTTCTTGGACATGAAAAGAAAATACCAATGGGAGAACTTGCTAAAAAATCTGGTTTAGATAAAAAAGATGTTAATATTGCTCTTGGTTGGTTAAATAGAAAACATTGGGCAAAAATTAATAAAGGTGTTTTAGAAATCACTGATGAAGGTGTAAACTTTTTAAATACTGTTGGTGATGATGAGAAATTATTAAAAAATTTATTCTCTAATCAAATTTTACTTAAAAGTTCTTTAGATAAAGATTCTATTAAAGCTTTTGAAGATTTAAACCAAAGGAAAAATCTTATTAAAATTAAAAAAATCACTAGTCACAGTTTTAAATTAAATGATTTAGGTATTAAAATTATTAATCAAGGTTTTGACATTGATGACTTTAAAAAAGAAGCAACTCAACTTACTCATGATGATTTAAAATCTGGTGAATGGAAATCTTTACATTATAAACCATATGATATTACTGCAGAAAACCCTAAAGTTTTCCCAGGTAAAGCTCATCCATTAAGAAAAATTATTCAAAAAATTAGAGAAATCTTCTTAGATATAGGTTTTACAGAAGCTGATGGTACTTATGTTGATTCTGCATTTTGGAACTTTGATTCTCTTTTCCAACCTCAAGATCATGCAGCACGTGAAATGCAAGATACTTTCTATTTAAAAAATCCAGGTTCATGTAAATTACCTGATGAAAAGATTGTTAAAGCTGTTGCAAAAACTCATGAAGATGGTGGAAATACAAAAAGTACTGGTTGGGGTTATGATTGGGATGTAGATGTTGCAAAACAATCTGTTTTAAGAACACATACTACTGGTATTTCAACTAAATACCTTGCAAATCATGAACCACCTTTAAAAATGTTTTCTGTTGGTCGTGTATTTAGACGTGAAACAATTAATTATAAACATTTACCTGAGTTCCATCAAGTAGAAGGAATCGTAGCAGCACCAGGTATTAGTTTTGAACATTTACTTGGTATTTTAAAAGAATTTTATAAAAAATTAGGATTTGAAGTAAGATTTAGACCTGCTTATTTCCCTTACACTTATATGTCTTGTGAATGTGAAATCTATTTAGAAGAAAGAGACAGTTGGATTGAACTTGGTGGATCTGGAATGTTCCGTCCAGAAGTACTTGAACCTTTAGGTATTGATGTACCTGTTTTAGCATTTGGTATTGGTGTAGAAAGACTTGCTATGATAACTTATGATATCTCTGATATTAGAATGTTATATAAAAGTGATATCAAATGGTTACGTGATATACCTCTTGATGAAGGTATTGAATTAAATTCTAATTATTAATTTATTTAATAATTAATTTCTTTTTTTATTTTTTTATTTTTAGATATATGTGGTATTATGAGAAGAAAAAAGTATGAGGTTACTGATTTTAATACTATGATTCAGATTATTGATTCATCTACAACAGTTAGACTTGGATTTAATACTGATAATATTCCATATATTGTACCATTAAGTTTTGGATATGAAGTAGTAGATGGTACTATAATATTATATGTTCATTCTGCATCTGAAGGACATAAAGTTGATTTAATTTCTAAAAATAGTCAAATTAAAGTTGAATTTGATAATTTTATTAAATATTATTCTGTTGGTCATAATTTTACTTGTAGTTATAATTCTCTTATGGCTGAAGGTAAAATTGAAGCTATTTTAGATGATGATGAAAAACTTAAAGCATTAAATTTATTATTAAATCATTGTGATTTTAGTAAAAAAATTGATTCTAATGCTAAATGTATGAAAATTACTAATGTTTATAAAATCACTTTAAGTAATTTATCTTGTAAAGTTCATGATTAAATATTTTTATTTTTCTTATATATTCTATTTAAATTTTCTATAGCTATTTTTAAGTATTATTCATTAAGTATATTCATTTTTATATTTTTTGGGCATGTTTTTTCTATTTTTTATTTTTTCATAATTTTATTTTTTAGCTATTTTTTTATAATTTTTATAGAAAGCTTTATATACTATGAAAATATAACTATAGTTATACAATTATAACACACGTTATATTTTGTATATTTTTTAAAACGTTTTAAGATAGGAGTCCGTATTTTATATCTCTATTATAAATACAAGTATGTGTATTTAATCATTAAATATATGGGCTTTTATCTGTTTTTTAAAATGTTATTAAATTAACCATAAAACAGTGAAATAAATTCCATAAATTTTATTACTCTCATTATCCTTTTAATTTATGGCGTTTTCATTACACATTAGAGAAAAATAATTGCATAGGATTTTAAATAGAAAAACTGTCCACATATAATATTCTGCCATTTAAAAATATTTTTTCTATTTATAAACCTCATTCTTCGTATCTGCCAATAGAAATGCAATTAACCTTCTCATTTTTTTAAATATTTAATTTCTTATTTTTAGTGTTTATTTAATTTTATTCTCGTTTTTTTATTATTTTTTTTAGTTTTAGTTTGATTTTATTTTTGGTTTTTTATTTATTTTTGGTTTTTTATTGGTTTTAATAATTTTTTTAGTGTTTTTTTTATTAATTTAGTTTAATTTTTAATAAGTATATTTAATTTAAAATATCAAATTATTAAATTTAAAAATAGATAATTTTTGATATAATATATTTAAAAATAGTAAATAATAATAAAAATAGATAAAAATTTAATTTAAATTTTAAACTTTAATTTTAAGACCAATAGGACAATGATCTGAACCCATAACATCTGAGAGAATATATGAATCTACAAGATGGGATTTAAATTCATCATTAACAAAAAAGTAATCAAGTCTCCATCCAACATTTCTATCTCTTGCACGAGTTCTATAACTCCACCAAGTATAATTTTCAGGTTCTTTATTAAATTCTCTAAATGTATCAATATAACCATTATCTAGAAATTTACTAACCCATTCTCTTTCAATAGGTAAAAATCCAGAAGTTTCTTCATTTTGTTTTGGACGAGCAAGGTCAATTGCTTTATGTGCAGTATTTAAATCTCCACATATTATAAGATTTAAACCTTCATCAACAAGTGAATTACTATATTCAAGGAATGCATCATAAAAATCAAGTTTATACTTTAATCTTTCTTCAGATGATCCACCATTTGGATAATATATATTTAATAATGTAAAATCATCATAATCAAGTCTAAGTAATCTACCTTCAACATCAAATTTTTCATTTCCCATTCCATTTATTACATTATTTGGTTTAATTTTTGTATAACTTGCTACACCACTATAACCTTTTCTTTCTGCAGAATTAAAATATGATGTGTATTCTGGAATATTTATTAATTTTTTAGGTAATTGGTCAATTTTAGCTTTTGTTTCTTGTATTGAAACAATATCTGCATCATAAGAACTTACCCAATCAATAAATCCTTTTCTATGTATTGCCCTTATACCATTTACATTCCATGATATTAATTCAATTTCATCCATTTTTACACCTTTATAGTACAGTATCAACATCAGATATATTATTTAAAACAGTAACATTAAGATTTTTATCTTCAATTTCTTGTTCTTGCTCAAAGGTTAATTCGGAATTTACTAAAATTCCAGCCATTCCTGCATTTAATGCACCTACAATATCTGTTTCATATTTATTTCCAACCATTACACTTTTATCTGCACTACAATTCATACGTCTTAATGCTTCTTTAAAGATTTCTGGATGTGGTTTTTCATAACCTACTTCTTCTGAAGTTAAAACAATATCAAAAAATGGGTGTAAATTTAATCTAATAAGTTTTTCCCATTGTTTAATTGTAAGTCCGTTTGTAATTGCTCCTAATTTGTAACCTTTAGTTTTAAGGTAAATTAATATTGCAATAGTTCTTGGAAATGGTTGTAAAAGTGAAAATTTAACATTATGATATGTAGTCATACCTAATGCTATAAGATATGGATCTTCTGCACCAATTACTCTTTTTGTAAGTACATTAAAATGTTTATCATAGTTTGATCCTTTTTCTGCAATGATTTCTTTAAATATATCATATGCTTCATCTTCTTCAATAGGAAGACCATTTTCTACAATATTATTTATTGCTGCACGTCTTGCAGTTTCTGCAAAAGATGATGTATCAAGTAATGTATCATCTATATCAAAAAATACTGCTTTATTTGTACAATTTTCATCCATTTTATACGCCTATTATTTTTTTTATTTATTAAATTTTTTATAAATTCTTTAAATAATATATATTTGAATTTGATTATTTATAATTTATATTTATTAGTATTTCCTATAAAATTATTTTTTAGTATATTATATTAATTAAAAAAGTTTTTTAATATTAATATTATATATTATATTAGTTATCAAAATCCTTACAAAAGATATTTTTTGTTAAAGATTAGCAGATTAATTATTATAAATGCTTTATATGATAATAATTTTAAGGTGCTTTAATTGTTAAAAGAAAGAAATGAAGAAAAACCTGAGGAGAGTCCTGAACAACTTGAACTTGAAGATACTATTAAAGCTCAAGCACAAGTATTTTTAAGTGATTTTAATGCAAATTTACCTGAAGTTATGGAACTTGAATATGAAGGGTTTTATAGAAGAGGTTTTTTTGTAACTAAAAAAAGATATGCTGTAATTGAAGATGGAAATATTATAGCAAAAGGTTTAGAACTTGTAAGAAGAGATTGGGCACCAATAGCTAAAAAAACACAAGAAGATGTTTTAATGGCTATTCTTAATGAAGGTAATGTTGATAAAGCTGTTGATGTTATTAAAAATACCTTAAAAAAACTTAGATCTAAAAAAGTTACTAAAGATGATTTAGTAATTCATACACAAATTACTAAAGGTCTTGATAAATATAAACAAATGGCACCTCATGTAGCAGCTGCATATAGAATGGAAGAACATGGTATTAAAGTAAATAGTGGAGATATTTTAAGGTATGTTATTGTTAAAGGTAAAGGTTCAATAAGTTCAAGAGCAATACCATATGCTTATGTTGATAATGATACTGAATTTGATATAAATTATTATATTACCCATCAAGTAATTCCTGCTGTACAACGTATTATGAGTTCATTTGGTTATAGTGAAAAAGAGTTAGAGCATTTAGATAGTAAAGAAAAACAACAAACTCTTGATGCATTTTTTTAAAAATTTTTAATTTTTAATTATTTTATTATAAAATACTATTTTTAATAAGGTTTATATATTATAAAAACAAAATATCTTATTATCATTATTCTTAAATAACTCTTTTTGCTCTATTGTTCTTATTTTATAAAAGAATGTAAATGAGTATTTTCTTGCTTACTTGTTTATTTAAGAGTTATTTTAAGTTTGCGATTTAAAATTATTTATTTACAAAGTTTTTTAACAAATTAGATTTTATTAGGTGAAATAATGGCAATTACTCAAGGTAAATCAATCAGAAGTCCATCTGGTGGAAGATTAAGAGCAAACCGTGGAAAAAGAAAAGCAGAATTAGGAAGAACTTCTGCAGAAACTAAATTAGATTCAAAAAGATTAAGAAAAATCAGAACTCGTGGTGGAAATGAAAAACTTCGATTAGATGGTGGAAACAAAATTAATGTAATCGATCCTAAAACCCACAAAGCTGAAGTTTTTGATATCTTAAATGTCAGTGAAAACAAAGCAAACCCTAACTACGTAAGAAGGAACATTATTACTAAAGGTGCTATTGTAGAAACTGCAAAAGGTAAAGCTAAAGTTACTTCTAGACCAGGTCAATCTGGTGTTATTTCTGGAGTTTTATTATAAACTCTTTTTAATCTTTTTTGTCTATTTTTAGTATTTTATAAGTTTTTTTAATTGTATTTTTTAGTTTTTCACTATTTAAGTGTTTTTTTTATTGTTTTTTATTTTAATATGATTTTTATCTTATTTTTCTTGTTTTTTATTATCTTTTTTGTTTTAATTTATTGTTTTTAGTCTTTTATTGTTTTATTTTTATAGTTTTTAATTTTGATTTATATTAATTTTTTAATTTTAAAATCATTTAATTTTGATTAAATTTATATTGTATTTTATTTCTATTAGTTTAATTTATATCATTTTAATTGGTTTTATTTAAAACTATTTTTAATTTTAATAAATTATATATATTATTTTCAAGATAAAATAAATCATAATCAAAAATATTTTAATTGTTTTAAATAATTTTTGATTATTTAACTTTATGGAGGTAGAAAAATTCAGAAGACAAGAAAGTTAATATTACTTTCTTTAATTATTATGATTATGTTAGTATTTGTTTCAAGTATTTCTGCTAGTGAGTTATCTACTAATGTCTCAACTAATAATTCTATATCTCATACTAACTCTGTTTCAGAGTCTAATTTAGAATTAGTTAGTGTTAATGATAAGAATATTTCTAGTAATGTAAATAATAAAACTTCAAATAATGCTTTAAAGCAGTCTAATACGAAAACAAATATAGTTCAAGATGTTAAAAATCCTGTTTTAAACATTTCAACTTCTGAAGCATATAATAAATCTTCAAAAAATTATACTATGGATGGAGTACCTGTATCTGGGGCTACAATTAAAATTTTTGATCCTTCAAATACTTTGATTTACTCTGGTGTTTCCAATAATGGTTATGCATTAGTAAATAGTTTACCTTCTGGTTATGGTAGTTATAAAATTGTATGTTCTTACTCTACTTATGTAGATCAAACTATTGTTTTTAATTATGATAGAGGACATTTATTAAATAATAAAGTTAAATGTCTCTTTAAACCAGATTTATGTTTCATTACTTATTATCAAGGTAATAAAAATAAAATGGATTATTTATTATCATTAAGTAAACGTGTATTTTATATTGATAGTGTTAATTTTAATCATGATCCTAATTTATGGTTAATTGGTGAAGCTAATTATATACAAATGGATATGTTTACTTCTTCATTTTATACTGATGAAGTTAAAAATTTTATAAAAGATTCTCCAGCTAATAAAAATCATATGATTTCTTATATATTTGGTCAATCTGATAGTAGTGGTCTTGGATTTAATTATGTAGGTACTAAAAATGGTAATAATACTATTAATACTATAGAAAATACTTATATTGGTTCTTATTATCAACCTAATGATTATAAAAATTCAAAAGTTATTAGTATTAATATGGAAAACTTATATGCTTACATATTATACTTGCTTGGTGAAAATTCAGTAAATCCAGTTCTTGATCCAACTAGAACTCCTGTAATGGATTCAACTTGGGGTATTTATCATCCTGCATATGGTTGTTTCGAACTTCGTCCAAATCAAACACAAATTAATGATTGGATTTTAAAAGATCCAGGTTTTAATAAAGATGGTTTAGGTAGTTTAAATTGGATGATTATAGAATATGTGGAATGGCAAGGTTCTAAATCTATGTCATCTATTTTTAAAGACTTCGAGGATTGGTATAATGCTTATCAAATAAATTCTACTGATATTTATGGTGGAGATGAGCTTACTGATAAAGATTCTTACTTAAGTAGAGTTAATACAAGTTCTCCATTTGTTGCAATTGTAAGTTATTATCCTGGTGGAGACTTAATGGATAGGTTAATTAAAGAATATGAATCTCAAGGAAGAGCTGCATTTAATTTATATCAAATTACAACTACTCCTGCTATGAGTTCTTTATTGTTATTATTCCAAAATAATAGTAAACGCCATATTTCTGCTGTTAACTCTTTATATTCATGGTCATTAAACTATAATAATTCTACAAAAGCAATTGAAGAATTAAAAGAACTAAATGTTGAAGTTATTAAAGTTTTAGATAAAGTTAGTGAGGTTGGTTATACAAGTGATCAAGGTCCTCAAAGTGAATGGACTTATTCTGTAACAATTCCTTCATTTGAAGGTGTATTTGGTACAGTATTAGTTTCATATATTAATGCAACTACTGGTAAAGAATGTATAATTGATTCTGGTGTTAAAAAACTTGTAAATCTCACTATTGGTTGGGCTAAACTTAAAGAGATGAATAATTCTGATAAGAAAATTTCTATTATCTTATATAATTATCCTCCTGGAAAAAGTGATATTGGAGCATCTTATTTAGATATTTTTAATAGTACTTATGTTATGCTTCATTTATTAGCTCAAGCAGGATATGATATTGGTATGGATGAAAAAGATATTCCTAATTTAACTGCTTTAACTGATATGCTTTTAGAGGCATGTAACAAAGGTTCATGGGCTCAAGGTTATTTAAATAGTTATGTAGATAAATATTGGGATACTCTTATGGCTAACCATCAATTAATTAATGAAACTGAATTTAGAGAATATTTAGATTCTTTAAATCCTAAATTAAGGAAACAATTAATTGATCGTTGGAATGATACTATTGGTAATATTATGGTTTACAATGGTACTAAACATAAAGGTAAATATATTGTAATACTAGGTATCATGTTCGGTAATGTTTTTATTACTTTCCAAGCAAGTAGAGGATGGGAAGTTAGTAAAATTGAAGATTACCATAGTTCTGTTTTACCACCTCATCAACAGTATATTTCATTTTACAAATGGTTATCACAAACATATCATGCTAATGCTTTAGTTTATATGGGTACTCATGGTACTATGGAATATTTACCTGGTAAAAGTATAGGGTTAACTGAAGATGATTGGTCATTTGAATTAACTGATACTCCATCAATATATCCATATATTGTTTCAGATCCTGGTGAAGGTATAGTTGCAGTAGATAGGATGAATGCTTTAGTTATTACACATATGACTCCTGCATCTGTCATGTCTGATTTATATGGTAATTTATCTAAAATAAATGATTTAATTAGGAATTATAATAAAGCTATTAATGTTGGAGATACTGTATCTGCAGAAGAATATAAGAAAAGTATTTTAATATTAGCAAATTCAGATTCTCTTAAATTACCTCTTCCAAGTGCTAATCAAACTTTTGATGATTGGTTAGAAAAATTAGATAGTAAATTAGATGATTTACAATCTGATACTATTACTTATGGAGTTCATAGTTTAGGAAAAGTTTTAACTGGTTATGAGTTAATTCAGGAATTAATGACTATTACTTCCTCTCAAACTGATATTTATACTGAAATTCTACATAAATTATATCCAGAACTTAATAAATTAGACTTTTATAAAGATGTTTATAAAAACAAAGAATATAAAGTCCAAATCAATGAAACTAAAACTTGGTTAAATGATTTCCTTGCTTATTTAGTAGATGGAGTAGAATTTGATAAAGTTATTACTTTATTTAATGTTACTAATGGTTCTAACTTGTATAATGATTTAGTTTATGCTAATATTACAATGAATAATATTCGAAATAATATGGAATGGGATGCAATTTTAACTGCATTATCTGGAGGATATGTATATCCAGGTCTTTCAGGAGATCCGGCTTATTATGAAGTACTTCCTACAGGTCGTTCAATGTATACTGGTGATACAACTAAAATGCCTACACAACAATCATTTGAAGCTGCTAAAAATCTTGTAAATAAAATGATTGTTAAATATTATGAATCTCATAATAATACATTCCCTAAATTAACTGGAATTGTTATGTGGGGAACAGAGTTATTACGTACTGATGCTCTTGCTATTGCTGAGTTCTTATGGTTCTTAGGTGTAAAACCTGTATGGGCACGTTCTGGTACTGTTACTGGAGTAGAATTAGTTGATTTAAATGATTTAACTATTACTCTTTCAAATGGAACAGTAATTAATAGACCTCGTATTGATGTATTTACTAGTATGGTAACTAGTAATGTTCATTGGATTAGTCTTTTAATTAATGCTTTAAATCTTGTAAATAATACAAATGAAAGTTTTTCTCAAAACTATATTAAAGCACATTATAATGAGACAGGTTCCCTTGACAGATTATTTGGTCTTAGAGGGGATGTTCTTGAAGGTACTGGTATGAGTGATTATTTACCATCTACTGATAGATGGTATGATAAAGATGTAGATTTAGCTTCCCAAATGTCTGATATTTATTTAGATAGAGTTTCTCATTCTTGGACATTAGATGAAAATGGTAATATTGTTGTTACAAAGAAAAGATCAAATTATGAATATTTACTTAAAAATGTAGATTTAATAACTCAAAATGTAGATAGTACATGGAGACTTTTAGATTCTGATGATTACTTTGATTGGCTTGGAGGTTTAGTTGGTGCTTCTAAAAGATTAGGTGGAAATGCAGAAACTTATGTTCCAGATACAAGGAATAAAAATGATATGGTAGTACGTACTTTATCTGAACAACTTGATTTAGAACTTCGTACAACTATTGCAAATCCAAAATATACTAATGCCCTTATTGGTTCAACTTCTGGTTGGTTACAAATGGCTGCTAAAGTTCAAGATTTATATATGTTTTCTGTAGTAACTTCAGAAAGCATAGGTACTGGTCAAAGTAAAAATGGGGGTACTGGATCATTTTCATCCGGTTCTGTTGTAGATAGTAATTCATTCACTGTTGCTGCAAATGCAATTAATTCACTTTATTCTTCAGTGAATTCTGCTTCACAATCTTATGGTTGGCAAGCAATGGCTGCATGGATGATTTATGCTTCACAAACTGGAATTTGGAATCCAAGTTCAGCATCAGAAAAAAATTTACTTCAAAAATTAGTAAATAATTATGTTGATAGTGTTGTACAATATCAAAACTTTGCATGTTGTCACCATACTGATCCATGGTCTTTTAACAAAGATGTAACTCAGATGTATACTGGTAGTAGTGCTACTTTAGCTAAATTTAATGCTTTATTTAAAGCTATGAGTGATTCACAAAGTGATATTTATTCAGAACAAACTGCACAAGATATTGCTAATGCTGCTAGTTCACAAGTATATAATGGTTCAAGTACTAGTTCAAGTGCTAGTTCAGTAAATTCCGGCTCAAGTTCTGGATCAAGTTCTGGTTCTGGTTCTGGTGCAGGTTCTGTAGGAGATTCTGGTGCTAGTAGTTCTAATGCAGGTGGTTCCCAATCATCTAGTAATAATGGAAAACAATGTTCTAATTCAGAAGATAGTCAATCTGATTCTGGTGCAGGATCTAGTTCACCTTCATCTAGTGATAAAGCTTATGAAATAAATAAACAAACTAGTTCATCTGGTGCACAAGCTTCATTACCAATTTATGTTTTAATCATAATAGTAGTAATATTATTTATATTCGGTTTCGGTTTTTTTAAAAGAAACAAAGATGATGATGATAATGATGAATTCTAGTAATTCATTTTTCATTGTCATTTAATTTTTATTTTTTTTATTTTTTTTACTTTAAGATGCTTCTTTTTTTAGTTTTTTAGTTTTTTTAGTTTAGGTTGTTTCTATTTTTTTAGTTTTTTATTTTAAGCGGTTTTTAGTTTTTTAGTTTTTTCTTTCTATTTTTTAATATTTATTTTAAATTTAAATTTAAAAAAAGTCTGTTTTTCAATATTTTATTAAATTTTTTTGATTCTATTTCAATTTATCTTAAAAAATATATACTATATAAATACATAAATATAAATCAACTATATTTTATTTTTACTAAAATATAGTATATTTGTATAAGAGTTTATGATTAAATTTATTTTTAAAATAGGTAAAAATTTATTAGCTTTTTATTTTTGCTTATTTTTTAATAAATTATGTTTTTTAAGTAGTTTTTTATTATTTAATTGAATTTTAATTAAAAAATATTAATTAAACTACTTTTAAATAATTTATAAAATTGAAAAATTGTGATAAGGTGAAAGATTGAAGTTTAATAAAATTTTAATTGTTTTAATTGTTTTAATCACTGTTTTATCAATTGGTTCAATTTCTGCTACTGATGTTAATGATTCTTCATCATTTAATACAGTAAATACATATTCTGAACTTCATTCAACTGATGTTTCTAGTTCTAATTCTCAAGTTGATTTATCAACTGATGATTCATTGGATGATTTAAAATCAGTTAATGCTGTTTCAGATTCAAAAAACAATTCAGATATTGTATCTTCAACAAATCAAACAGTTAAAACAAGTAAAACTATTAATTTAGATTCTGATAAATATTCAAATTATTTTGATGAAGAAGGAAATATTATATCTGGAATCTCTTCTGGTGATACTTTAGATTTATCTGGTACATTTACAAATCAAAGTTTTGTTATTGATATACCGGTAACTATTACTTCAAGTTCTAATAATGCTTTTTTAAGAGATTGTACTATTAATTTAGTAAGAGGATCTGAAGGTTCTAAAGTATCTAATATTAGGTTTAATAATACTTTTAAATTTACACCAGGAGTATGGATTCAAAATTCAAATAATATAATTGTAGATAATATTAATTTTTATGGTAATGGTAGAAGTGCTTATTCCGCTTATATACAAAATTCTACTTATTGTACTGTAAGTAATTCAAAAATTAAAACTGAAACTGGTGAAGACAATAGTCCTTGGACTCATCCAGGTATCTGTATAAGTGTATCTAATTTTATTTCTATTTTAAACAATTATATTGAAATTGGAGATAATGTAGGTATATATGCATCTGTCTATAATGATAATGGATATTCAAATAATAGTTTTATTATTGGAAATACAGTAAAAACTGTTGTTGATAATCCTACTTCATGGAATTATGCTATTCAAATGATGGGATCAAATAATTTAATTGAAAATAATACTGTTATTGGTGCTTATAGAGGTATATCTGCAACTGTATCTAATAATACTGTCCGTGGTAATACAATTATCAACATTACTGGAGTTAATTTTGGTAATAAAACTCAAGTTACTGGTGGAGATAATGGAATTATTGTTAACACTAATTCAATTGTTGAAAACAATAAACTTATCAGTGTTAATGCACAAACTGCAATTAATGTTGGTGATAATTGTGTTGTAAGGAATAATACAATTGATAATCGTTTACATAATGGTTATGGTATTTCTGTTAGAGGAAGTAATGTTAATGTTACTTATAATAATGTAACAACTGATAATTCTGCTGCAATTGATGTTAGGGGAGATGTTAAAGATATTATTGTAAATTATAATAATATAAATTCTAATACTGTTGGTATTTTAGTTGCTAGAGAGTCTAATAAAAAATATCCAAGAAACCTTACAATAACTAATAATGTAGTTAATACTACTGGAGATTGTGCTATTAATGCATTATATGCAGATAATAAAAATACTACTATAGCTAATAATATGGTTTATGGTAAAGAGATTGTTTATCCTCAAGGTTTTGTTATTGAGGATGATACTATTATTAAATATAATGGTACAAAAATTATCATTACTCCTGATACTTACTCTATGTATTTTGATGATAATGGTGTAATTATTCCAGGAACAATTAATGATAGAGATATTTTATTATTTAGTGGTAATTTTACAAATAAAGTAATGATTATTTCATCAAAAGTTAAAATTGAAGGTAATAATCAAACTAATTTATTTAATTCTACAATTAAAGTAACTTCTCCTAATGTTTATATTTGTGATTTAAATATTACAAATAATAATCCTAGTGTCTTTAATCAATGGGGTATTTATGTTTATGATAGTGCAGATTATGTTTTCATTGTAAATAATAATATTAATGTTGTTGATGATAAAACTGCTTACTGTATATACTTAGATGATGTTAGTGGTGCTACAGTTGAAAGAAACTTTTTAACTTCTAGTGGAAATTATTTAACTTATACTATTCTTTGTCGTGAAGTTTATAATTCTAAAATTAATAATAATGTAGTCTTTACAAATGGTTCTGGCGAAGTTCATGGATATGAGTCTGAATTATGTATTGATGGTGTTTATAGAATTCAAGAAATATACAGAACATATGGTATTTTATTACTTTACTCATCTAATAATACTATTTCAAGTAATTATGTCTCTGTAAGTTCTAAATTAGATAACAAAACTTATATTAATGCTACTAATTCAATTGTTGGTGTAGATATTTACTTTGACAGTAACAACAATACAGTAAACAATAACCATATTGAAGTTTCAGGTAATGATAACTATATTTATGGTACTGGTTGTTTAGCTGCTCAAACTGGTAAAGGAAATACTGAAGCTAATAATAATAAATTCATTCAAAATGATGTTATTCTTAATGGTAATAACTTCGTTTCTGGTATTATTGTTGGTTATTTAAGTAATGGAACAATCATTGATGATAATTCTATTACATTAAATAGTAAAAATGTTGCTTATGGTATTACTCTTGAAGCATCTGAAAATAGTACTGTTACAAATAATATTGTTAATGCTAAATCTGGAGCAATATACCTTTTAGAAATGTTTAGTTCAAATAATAATCTTATTAATAACAATGAATTTAATGGATTAGGTAGTTTTGTTTATGGTGTTGCAGGATATCAATCATCTGATAATACAATTAATAATAATAAAATAAATGCAACTGCTGATTATACTAATGTTGATAGTGTAAGTGATCATGGTGATGCTATTCCTGCAGGTGTTGCAGGTATTTTCTTAATGAAAGATTCTGTTAATAACAATATTAATTCAAATAATATTACAACAAATGGTTATTATGCTGTTAACATTACTAACAATCAAAATTCTGTAAAAGATAATTATCTTGTTGCTAATAGTTCTTCTGGTAATAATGCAGTAAGTTATTTAAATGAAAATGTTTCAGGTAACTATCCTCATGAAGTATCATTTGATTTTGATACTGATAAAAAAGGAAATGTTATAGTTAAATTAGTTGATGATGAAAATAATCCACTTAGTAATAAAACTGTTACCTATTTAATTAATGGAACTCCATCTTATAAAACATTAGTTACTGATAAAGATGGTCAAGTAATTTTTACTGATTTAGAAGGTAAAGTAAATTTAACTGTTATATTAATAGATGATACTGGTAATTATGTAAATAATTCAAATAGTTCTACTATTATTATGACTATTAATAAAGTTCCTGTAAGATCAGCTACTAAAATTGTTTCATATGATTTTAATCAAGTTGCAGTTGATTTTTATAATGGAGAACGTGGAGGATATTTTG
>NZ_MRCT01000248.1 GCF_002208625.1 Methanobrevibacter sp. 87.7 | reverse complement strand
GTTTTTAATTTTATAATTTCATTTTTTAATTATTTTTAGATTTTTTTTTAATTTTTAGATTATTTTTTTTAATTTTCTTAATTTTATAAAATATTATAATTTAATAATAAGATTTATTTAAGTTTAAAATATATATTAAATTTGTATATTAAATTTTTTTTTAAAAGATTTATTTGATTTTCATTAAATGTTTTTTATAATTTATAAAAATAGTGAGGAATAAAATGATTATTGAACAGTTTGGTGCACTCATGGTAGGAATCGTTGATTTCTTTAAAAATGGGGGTATTATTACTTATCTTATTACCTTTATTGGGATTTATGGTTTTTTAACTGCACTTCAAAAAATCAATTATCTTAAAAAAATTGGAGATGTTGATGCAACTGAAATCATGAGTATAGTATCTGTTGCTATGGAGCGTGGAGGAGCTATTGAAGCTTTAAAAGAAATTAGTCCTTATAAAAATCCTGTTTCAAGAATTATTTCTGAAGCTTTAAAAATTGGTTATAAAAATAAAACTGAAGTTGAAGAAAGTATGGAACAAATTTTCATTGTTGAAACAAGTAAAATGACTAAAGGTTTAGATACAATTAAAACAATTGCAGAACTTGCTCCTTTTTTAGGTTTAATAGGTACTGTATTTGGTATTTGGATGACATTTAAAGCTTTAGGTGTTAATCCTTCAGCTACAGCTATGGCTGAAGGTATTTATATATCTTTAATTACAACTATTGCAGGTTTATGTGTAGCTGTTGTATTATTACCTTTTTACACTTATATTAAATCATTAATTGATAAAGAAATGGATAAAATTGAACTTGCTACTAAAATGACTAACTGGAGTTATGCAGTAGCTAAAATTAGAGTATCTGAAAATTTACCTTGTGTAATCAACTCATTACAAGAAGGTGAAGGTATTGTTAATGTAAGAGAAATATCCGAACCTAATGCTAATATTCAAATTTCTTTTAAACCTAGTATGTTAGAAAAAAGTATTAGTAATATTATTTTAGAAATGTGTAATGTTGGTTCTGAAATCGTTGAAAGTAAACTCAAACAATAAGGTGGTCTTATGAGTTTAGATATTAAATCAAGAAAGGAGAGATTAAAAGAAGATAAAATTAATATTAATCTTGTACCTTTTATTGATATTTTATTTACAATCTTAATATTCATTGTTGTAACTAGTAGTTTTGCAAGTACTGCAATGGATGATAGTTCACAAAATAATGTATCTGCTTCAGGTAAACCTAATGTAACAGATACATCTGGTAATTCTGAATATTATATTTTCCCTGTACAAGGATTACATAAAGTAGTGGTTAATGGACAGGATATGTCATCTTATATTAAAGATGATTCAATTGCTATTCATTCGCAAGTTATTGACTCTGGTCAAATAAATGTTGATAGTAAAAATAAACAGATTTTAATTACTACTCCTCCTGGAATGGATCCTAAAAAAGCAGTAAGATCTCCTTCAGATAAAGATAAGGTACAATGATTTGTTAATTTAATTTGACATTTTTATTTTTTTACTTTTAACATTTTTTTATTTTTTTATTTTAATTTATTTATTCATGTTTTTTTTTGTTTTATTGTCTTGTTTTTTGTTTGTTTTTAGTTTTTTATGTTATTTTTTTGTTTTATTGTCTTGTTTTT
>NZ_MRCT01000247.1 GCF_002208625.1 Methanobrevibacter sp. 87.7 | reverse complement strand
ATAATATATTAAGTTTATAATTTTAATATAATATTAATTATAAAAATAAAATTTATTAATAATAAATTATGTTTTATAATATAATTAAAAAAATTTATAAATAAATTTAATAAAAAATAATTTAAATTTTTATTTAAATAATCATTAAAAAATAGCAGAAACTTAAAAATAAATACAAAAATCAATTAGTAAAAACAAAAAATAAAGCAATAACAATCAATAAAGAAACTTAAAAATAATTTAAATTTTTATTTAAATAATCTACTTAAAAATAAATAAAATGTGATTTGATATAATGAAAATTGGAATTATCGGTGGAACAAAAGGTCTTGGAAAAACACTTGCATGTTTTCTAAAAAAAGACAACTTCAATGTAATAATTACTGGAAGAGATGAAAAAGTCGGTAAAAAGGTAAGCCATAAACTTAATATAGAATATACAAGTGATAATCTCGAAGTTGCAAAAAATGTAGATATTCTTGTTATTTCAGTACCAATACATGTTACAATTGATGTTATAAAAAAACTTGCACCACATATGAAAAAAGGTTCATTAATAATGGATGTAACTTCTGTTAAAACACAAGCAACTTATACTATGGATGAATATATCCCAGAAGGTGTCGAATCAATTCCTACTCACCCAGTATTTGGACCACGTACTCCAGGATTTGAAGGACAAGTTATAGTTTTAACTCCTCTTAAAAAAGGTAAATGGTATCCTAAAATATATAATTACTTTAAAAGTAAAAATATGAGGATTATTGAAACAAATTGTAAACATCATGATAATATGATGGGAATTGTACAAGTTTTAACACATTTTTCATATATTTCAACTGCTTATGCAATGGAAAAATTAAAAGTAAATATTAAAGAAACTGAAGAATATGAAAGTCCTATATATAATATTATGATAGATACAATTGCACGTATAGTTTCACAAAATCCATTCTTAACATATTCTATACAAAAAGAAAATATTAATGGTGAAAATATACGTCAAAAATTCTTTGATGCTGTACTTGAACTTAAAGAAGTTTTAACTTCTAAAAATCAGAAAAAATTTATAGAAATAGCTAATAAATCTACTAAAAATATGGGTGATATTAAAGCTGCATTAGGTAGAAGTGATAAAATAATTAATTCATTAAGTGAAGAATCAAAATATTTATATGAATCAATTGGTTCAGAAATTGGATTAAAACATATTTACTCACAAAACATACATGTAGGTACAGTAAAAACTATTAAAGGAAACTTTGTAACTATTGAAAATAGAAACCATAAAACAGAAACATTAAAAATATTTAATGTTAAAATTCTTACAAAAGAAGAATTATTTGAATGGAAGAAAAATAACTCAAAAATTTATACAGAATCCATTAGCTGTGTTTTTAAAAACACATCAGATAAAAATACGATTGGAAATGTTATTAAAAAAATAGATAATATTACAGATGTTAAATTAACTGATGAATATAATGGACCTCAAATTAATGAAGGAGAAATCAGTTATACTTATGAAGTAAGTGGATTAAGTAAAAATTCAATAGATGATGTTAAAAAACTTATTAAAGGATTTGGTGGAGTAATTAGATAAATTATTCATTAAAATCCTTTTAAATTTTAAATTTAATAAAAAAAACTAATTCTCAAAACATAAAAAAAC
>NZ_MRCT01000246.1 GCF_002208625.1 Methanobrevibacter sp. 87.7 | reverse complement strand
TTCTATAGTATATATAATTTAATTAATTAATTAAATTTTTTAAAAAAAAATAAAAATTAAAAAAAATACTATTTTTAATAAAAATTTAATAAAAGAAAATTTATTCATAAAATAGAATAAACTAAAAATATTAATAGATAAAAACCCATATACATTATATACTATAAAATAAAAGATGTTGAAGATTATCATGAAAATCAAATCAAATATGAAAATTAAGTATAATGATGAAAACTCTGCAGAAATATCCCATAAAACATTAAAAGTAGATAATGAATGTTTTATCCAATCAAAAATAAATGGAAATGAATTAGAGTTTAAAATAGATAGTGATTCTTTAGGAAGTTTTTTAAATACTGTTGATGATCTAATTGCATCTGAGATTGTAGTAGAAAAAATAATAAACACTTCTACAAATGAAAAATAAAGAATATAAAAAAGATTGTACAAAATAAAAAAAATATATATAAAAATTAAACAAAATAATCATTCATTTATAAACTAAAACATTAAAATTATATATAACAATTAATAATAATATTATATTATTAAATAATTTTTATTAAAATTAAATAATCGTATAAAAATATTGGAGTAAAAAAAATATGAAATGTCATTATCATCCCGATAGAGATAGTGTAAATAACTGTGCTATATGTGGAAAACCAATATGTTCTGAATGTGGAATAGAAGTTGGTGGAAACATATTATGTAAAGATTGTGTAAACAGTCTAATTAGTGATAGTTTAGCATCTAAAGTTTCTGAAAAAATAAATAATACAAAAGTTGAAACAGGTAAAAATCAAAATACAGAAGAAAAAATTAAACAAGAACCAATTACTCAAGAAAAACCAGAAGCTAAAGAAGAAGCAAAAACAAGTACTATTAAACAAGAACCTGCAAAAAAACCAGAAGCTAAAGAAGAATCATTAACAACAGAAAACATAATAGAACCAGAAATAGAAAACAATAAACCTCAAGAAGAAGTTAAAACTAATGAAATTCAAAGTACAGAACCTGAAACAAATATTGAAGAAGCAAAAACAAGCACACAAACAAATACAATTAAACAAGAACCGGCAAATATCTTCAACAATGAAGAAGAAATAAATAAAAAAGATACTGCTTCAGAAGAAAGAACAAAACAAAAAGCACTAGAAGATAAATATGAAAAATATTTAGATGATTTATATTTCGATGAACCAGATAAAGAAGAATTAAACTTAAATGACTACAACAAACCTAAAGAAAACTTAAGTTTAAGTGAACAATTATCTAAAGATGAAGATTTAAACAAAAGAGTACCTTATGAAAAACCATCTAAAAAAGGTAATCAAGGTTATTATGAAGGTAGTCTTAAAGATGATGAAAATAAATATGTTTGGTCTACAAAACCAAATACAGAATATAATAAAAAAACTAGAAACAATTTAAATAGAAATTTCATAGCAAAAAATAAATCTAAAAAAGAAAAAGAACCATATAGTGCTACAGATATAATATTAACAATAATTTTAATTATATTAATATTAATTGTATTATTCTATATCGTTTATTTATTTGCATTATCAAGTAATTATCCAACATTTCTTGAAGCAATTATAGGATTAATAACTAATCCTGGACAATTTATTGGAAACATTTTTAGTTAAATTCCAATAAATTTTTTTTACTCCTTTTACTTATTTTATAAAAATTCATAACTAATAATTATAAAAC
>NZ_MRCT01000245.1 GCF_002208625.1 Methanobrevibacter sp. 87.7 | reverse complement strand
GTTTTAAATATTATAAAATACTAACTTTTAATATATATGAAGTTTTACATTGTAAAATTTTATAAAAGCATTTTTTTAATTTTTATTTAAATGCCCTGGTGGTGTAGTTTGGATAACACGTAGGATTGCGGATCCTATTCCCCGGGTTCAAATCCCGGCCAGGGCATAACTATTTTTATTTTTTCTTAGTTTCTTAATTTTATACTATTTTAATGATTTTAGGTTTTAGATATTATGCTTAATGCAAATACATATGTTACAGATAATCCAGGGATTGGTGGAGTAATTAGAGATAGATATGAGGATTTTTATGTTGAGGAAATTCCAGAACATCTTCCGGAAGGAGAAGGTCCAAATATATGGATATGGATAGAAAAACTTGGAAGAACTACTTTAGATGTTGTTTTGGATATTTCAAGAGATTTACATATTAGTCGTAAACGTACTGGTTTTGCAGGAATGAAAGATAAAAAAGCTATAACTCGTCAATGGATATGTATTTCTAATATGGAATCTGATGAAAAACTTCAAGAAGTTTTAGATTTAAAAGATAATATTCATAATACTAAATTTCTTAAAGTAGTAAGAGGCCATAAAAAATTAAGGATGGGTCAACTTAAAGGAAATAAATTTAAAATTAATATTAAACATATTGAATTTAATGATAATGTTCAAAATTTAGAGGATGCTGCAGAAATAGCACGTGATGTATTAAAACAGTTAGAAAAAACTGGTGTTCCTAATTATTTTGGTTGGCAAAGATTTGGTAAACCAAGAACTACTACACATTTAGTAGGTGAAGCATTAGTACAAAATAATCTTAAAAAAGCAGTAGAATTATATATTGGTAATCCTTCTGATTCTGAATCTCCAGATAGTCAAAAAGCAAGACAAGCATTTGATGATGGAGATATGGAAAAATCATTAGAATTAATGCATGGTGGAATGCGTTATGAAAAAATGATGTTAAGACAACTTATTCATGATTATAATAAATTTGGAGAACTTAATGATAAATCATATAAAAGTGCTCTTTTAAGTCTTCCAAAACCTCTTCAAAGAATGTTTGTTCATGCTTATCAATCTTATTTATTTAATGATGTTGTAAGTAGGAGAGTTGCAATGGGTATTGATAAATATATTGAAGGGGATATTGTAATTGATAATGATGAAGCTATTATAAGAGATAAAACACCTGATGAATATCAAGAATTAATTACTAATTTCAAAGCAAATCCAACTTCTCCTTTATATGGTACAAAGGTACCATTTGCAGGTGGAATAGTTGGTGAAATGGAAAAAGAAGTTTTAGATAGTTATGGTTTAACTAAAGATGATTTTGAATGTCCTAAAATGCCTAAATTAGGTAGTCATGGTTTAAGACGTTCTATGAGATTCCAAGTATGGAATACAAATGTTGATGTAATTGAAGATGGAATATCTGTTGAATTTTCAATTAATAAAGGTTCTTATGCAACAGCAGTTTTAAGAGAAATCATGAAAGTTGATGTTGTATAATTTTTATATTCTTAAATTTTTAAGTGACTATTGTATAATGTTTTTTTTATTTAGATAATTAAACATTTTATTTTTTCTATTTTTTTTAAACTTTTTATTTAAATAATTGTAATAATTTGATTCTTTTTTAATATTTTATTTAAATTTTTAAATAAAAATTAGTTTTATTTTAAATTCTAAAAAATTAGTATTTACATATACATG
>NZ_MRCT01000244.1 GCF_002208625.1 Methanobrevibacter sp. 87.7 | reverse complement strand
TTAATAAAAAATATGAGTTAAAAATATGAAACGTCCTGACTTAAAGATTAAACCTATTAAAAATGGAACTGTAATTGACCATATAACAGTAAATAAATCTTTATATGTATTAAATATTTTAGGTCTTCCATCCTCTGAAATAAAAGATATTACAGTTGCAATGAATGTATCCTCTAAAGAAATGGGAAGAAAAGATATTTTAAAAATTGAAAACAGAGAACTTCATCCAAGAGAAGTTGATCAAATAGCATTAATTGCTCCTGAAGCTACAATTAATATTATAAAAGATTATCAAATTGTAGAAAAAAATAAAGTTCAACTTTCTGATGAATTAGTTGGAATAATAAAATGTACAAATCCAAAATGTATTAGTAATCATGAAGGAGAACCAATAAATTCTAAATTCTCAGTAGTCAGTACATCACCTATAGAATTAAGATGTAAATATTGTGATAGAATTATTAAATCAAAAGATATTGATTTACAATTTTCATGATTATAATAAATATCTAAAAAAAAGTTTATAATATTCTAATACTTATTACAAAAGGTGATGTTAATACCTTTAGATGTAAATAAGTAAAGATAATTTATTATTAAACTTAATGTTACTATATGTATAAAATAGAATGTAAAATATTAATTTACAGTAAAAATTAATTATACATATCATTTTCATTTTTTTACAAAATTTACATTCTTAATCTTTTTAAAAATTTAAAAAAATTATATTTTAATATGATATAATTTCTCTAATTTTTCAATTTCATCATCTAATGCTGTTCTTGAAGATTTATTATCCTCTTTATCAGATTTAGATTTTTTATTATTATCAATAGACTTTTTATTATCTTCTTTAATCTCAGTAGATTTTTTATTTTTAGACTTTTTATTTTCTTTCTTATTATTTTTAGGTGATTTTTTAGTTTTAGATTTATTAGATTTATCATTTTTAGTCTTATTATTATCCTCTAAAACTTTTTTATTATTTTTCTTATTTTTAGAATTTTTATTAAGTGAATCATTATCATCAGAGTTAATATTTTTATTATCTTTACTAGATTTTCTAGTTTCAATTTCTTTAGAATTATTATCTAATATAAATTCACTTTGAGATTCCTCTTGTTTTTTTCTAGATTTTCTTTTTCTTGATTTTTTAGGTTTATTAATTAAATCAGCATCTTCAATAAGCTCTTCTTTAATAGCATTTTTAATTGATTTAATCAATTTATCATCAATATTTACAGAATTATCATTAACTTGATTTTTATTATTATCATAAAAATCCATTAATTTCACAATAACATCTGCATAGGAATCATTCATAGATCCATATTCTGTTAATCTTTTTTTAACTTCAATTGGAATTGATATTGATGTTCTAGACATGAGTTCACCTAAAAATATTATAATTATTTTATAATATATTGTATTCAATATATAAATATTATGTATTGAATATAAAATATACTTTGAATATATTACATACATATATGTTTTAATTTTAAAAAACATTAAAATAATAAGTTATAGTTGATTAAAATAATAAAATAAAAAAAATATACTATTTATAATAAAATTAAAACATAAAATCTAAATAAAAAAATAAAATAAAGATTTTTATAATAATCAAATATTTGAAAAATAAATTCTAAAAATAATAAAAAATAGCTAAAAAATAATTTAAAAATAAAAAATAAAACTAAAAAAAAAAAAAAATAAAAAAA